>DASQCM010000040.1:0-9197 GCA_035634675.1 Gaiellaceae bacterium | reverse complement strand
TGCTCATCCACCTGCTCCAGAACGCGCTCATCGCCGACGTCGCGCCCCTCCTCGTCCTGCTCGGCCTGACGCCGCGGATGAAGGAGCAGATCGGCCGCCGCGGCGGCGACCGTCTACGGGCGCGCTGGATCCTGCCGCTCTGGCTCGGCGCCTGGTACCTGACCCACCTCGCGGTCTTCTACAACTGGGCGCTCCGCACCGGCTGGGGCCTGAACATCGAGCACGCGATCCTGATAGCCGCCGGGCTCCTCTTCTGGTGGCCGATCGTGAGCGGCCGCCTCTCGCCCCCGGAAGGCCTCGGCTACCTCGCCGCAGCCTTCATCGGCTCCTCGTTCCTCGGCCTCGCCTTCATCTTCTCCAGCCGGCCGTTCTACACGTTCTACGAGCACGCGGCGCGCCTGTGGGGGCTCTCGCCGATCAGGGACCAGAATCTCGGCGGGATCCTCATGAACGGCGAGCAGACGCTCGTCTTCCTCCTCGCGATCGGCTGGTACGTCATGCGGCTGCTCGACGAGGAGCACGCAGCCGGCGAGCAATCGCCGGCCCGCGGCTGACTTCAAGATTTGTAGCCGGAGCGGGTGTTAGCGTCGGCTCGTGCTGTTCAAGCAGTTCCTGGACGACGATCTGGGCTGCGCCTCCTACCTCGTCGGGGACGAGCAAGCCGGCGTCGCCGTCGTCGTCGACCCGCCGTACGCGATCGAGCCGGTGCTGGCGGAGGCCAAGCGACGGGGCGTGTGCCTCGTCGGCGTGCTCGAGACGCACACGCACGCCGACCACGTCTCCGGCCACGGCCGCCTCGCGCTCGAGCACGGGGTGACGATCCGCGTCCACGGGGACGCCGACGCCACGTTCCCGCATGAGTCGCTCGAGGACGGGACGGAGGTAGAGGTCGGCGAGGTTCTGCTCCGGACGATCCACACGCCCGGCCACCGGCCAGAGCACTGCTGCTTCGCCGTGATCGACCGGTCGCGGAGCGACGAGCCGTGGCTCGTCCTCACCGGCGACTCGTTGTTCGTCGGGGACGCCGCGAGGCCGGACCTCGCGGTCGAGCCGCAGGAGGGAGCGGAGGGCCTGTTCCGCAGCCTTCGCCGACTCGTCGAGCTCGGCGACGGCGTCGAGGTCTTTCCCGGCCACGTCGCGGGATCGCTGTGCGGCGCGGCGATGAGCTCGAAGGCGTCGACGACGATCGGCTTCGAGCGCCGCTTCAACCCGGCGCTCCAGGGCGAGCTCGACGACTTCATCGCCGGCGCGCTCGGCGCGCAACCTCCCAGGCCGCCGAACATGGAGCGCATCGTCGAGCTCAACCGCGGCAAGCTGCTGGGAGCGCAGCCACCGCTCGAGCGCCTCGACTCCCCCCCGCAGGACGCGATCGTCCTCGACGTGCGGCCGACCGACGTGTTCGCCGCCGGGCACCGGACCGGCGCAGTCGGGATCCCCGTCTCCGGCTCGAGCTTCGCCACGAAGGCGGCGTTCGTCCTGCCCGAGCGCCCTGTCGTGCTCGATGCCGTGGACGAGACAGAGGCTCTGCAGGCGGCACGCGGGCTGCACGCCGTCGGGCTGTTCACGGTCGCAGGCTGGCGGGAGGGCGGGGGCACCGAGCAGCTCGAGCCGGTGTCGCTCGACGAGCTCGAGCGGCTGCTCGCCGACGATGCGATCGAGCTGCTCGACGTGCGCGAGACGGACGAGCGGGACGAGGGTCACATCCCAGGGTCGCGGCATCTCCCGTACCGGACCGCGCGGGCCGCCGCGGAGGCGGGGTTGCTGAACGGGAAGCCGGTGGTGACGATCTGCGAGTCGGGACCGCGCGCGGCGGTGGCGGCGAGCGTCCTCCAGGCGGCGGGTGTGAACGCCCGCCCGGTGCTGGACGGCGGTCTCGAAGACTGGCGCGCCCGCGGCGGCGAGACGACAGCCTTCCGCCGCTGCGGCAGCTAGAACAGCAGACGAGCGACGGCAGTCACCGCCGCCGCGCCGAGCACGACGAGGATCATGGGCGCCCGCAACGTGAGCGCGACGACGGCAAACGCAGCGCCAAGTACACGCGCGTCGAACGTGAGCGAACGTCCCTCCCCGAACGTCTCGACGACGACCAGCGCGGCGAGGAGCGCGGAGGCGAGAAGCTCGACGACGCCCAGCGCGCGGACCGGCAGCGTACGGCCGCCGAGCGCCAGTGGCCCGGCCAGTTTCAGCGCCGCCGTGGCCAGGGCGAGCGCCGCGATCGTCACCCAGACCGCCGTCACGAACGCACCTTCGAGACGGCGACCGCCGCCGCTGCCGCCGCGAGGATCGGCAGGCCGGCAGGCACGACGGGAGTCAGCGCGAGCGCGATCCCGGCGCCACCCCCGGCCGCAGCCAGCCGCCGCCGGCTGCGGGCCTCTGCGAACAGGAGTGCGATGAAGAAGGCCGGGAACAGCGCGTCGAGACCGAGCGCGTTCGGGTCCCCGATGACCCGGCCGATCGACACCCCGACCACCGTCCCGAGCACCCAGCCGACGTACTGCGGCACGCTGACTCCGACCATGTACCACGGATCGAACGTCCCGTCGCCACGGCTTGCCGCCGCCCAGGAGGCGTCGACCGTGGTCATCGCAAATGCCGCCCGCGAGAGCGGCCGTCCGCGCAGCGACGGCGCGAGCGCGAGCCCCATCGCGAGGTAGCGGGCGTTCAGCAGCACGCCGGCGACGATCGCGGCGCCGGCGCCCCCGCCTGCGAGCAGGACCGCGAGCGCGCCGAATTGCGCAGCTCCCGAGAAGACGCAAATCGACATGACGATCGGTGCCACCGGCCCCATGAGCGGGCGCGCGAGCACTCCGAACGAGACCGCGATCGCGAACACGGCGATGCCGAACGGCACGCCGCGCCTGATCCCTGCCCTGCGCCGCTCCCTCGGCGCGCCTTCCACAACCATGCGAGCAACGCTACGGGCGGGGCCGCAGGCTACGGCGACTCACGCCGTCCAGCTCACGAGCGGGATCTGCATCTCGTTCGCGCTCAGCCCGCCGTGCTGGCCGTGGAAGTGCTGCTCGAAGCGGCCCGGCTCGAGCCAGTACGCAGCCTCGCCGGGTGCCGGAAGGACGACCAGGTTCGCCAGCCGTGAGGTCAGCGCCTCGGTAACGTTCGGCCCGAAGAGGCCTTCGTCGAGCAGCGCGTCCACCGTCCTCACGTCCGCGACGCCGGCGAGCAGCTCGCCGAGCCGCGCCTCCACCTCGTCCAGCCGCTCTGGGAGCACGTGCAGGAAGAGGTCGCGGCAGGACCCGGCCGGAGCAAGCGGCTTGCCGTCCGCTCCGACCTCGAGATGCTCCCCGAGCTCCGGCCAGACGACGTTCACGTACGTCGACCGCTCGGGCGAAATCCCCTCCATCCCGTGGTCGGCCGTGAGCATGACGAGCGTCCCCTCCGGCCAGGGCGCCTCTGCGATCGCCGAAAGGTGCTCCTCCATCAGCGCCGCGACCTCGGGCGCGTCCGGCCCCGTCATGTGCATCAGCGCGTCCGCGTCGCCGAAGTAGATGGTTCCGTACGCCCGCTCCTCGCCCGCGAGCGCGCTGCACAGCCGCGCGAGGCCCTCCCGGTTCTCGTCGAAAGGATGGACGGAGGCAGGCTGGAGAAGCACCTTGCTCGTCTGCGAACGCGCGATCCCGCTCGGCATGACCACGTGGCTCGGCAGCGGGAGCAGGCGCCGGTAGAGCGTCTGCTCGGGGAAGAGGTCGTGGGCGGTGAACCCGGCGTCGACGAGCGTCCCCGGGCGATCGTCGCCGGCGAAGGAGAACCAGAGCGGCGTGACGAGCCGGTTCAGCCGCGGCTCGAGCACGTTCCATTCGTAGAGGCCGTGCTCGCCGAGCGGGAGGCCGGAATGGATCGTCGTCGAGTGGACGGTCGTCGTCGACGGGAAACGCGACGACCAGCGCTCGACGTCCGCTCCTGCGAAGAGCGGGTGGTCGGCGTGGCGCTCGAGGAAGCGCCAGCCGAACGCATCGAAGTAGATGAGGGCTACGCGCTCATGCTCGCCGAGCTTCTCCTCGATCAGCCCCGGCAGCTCGTCGAAGCAGCGGGTCAATCGAGCCGCTCGACGGGGTAGCCCCACTCGCGCATGACCTCGAGCAGCTGGTCGCAGTGCTCCGGATCGCGCGTGAGGAGGGTCAGCTCGACTCCGGTGTAACCGACGGGCACACCCGCCGCCTCCCGCTGGTGCAGGACATCGACGACGCTCACGCGCTCGCCGGCCAGCAGGTCGAGCAGCTTCGCAAGCTCTCCAGGCTGATCGAGCACGCGAGTCAGCACGACGAGATAGCGGCCGCTGAGGGCGAGACCGCGCCGCATCACCTGCACCATGAGCGACGCGTCAATGTTGCCGCCGGAGAGGAGCGCGAGCGCCGGCCCCGTGCCTCCGGCGAGGCCGCCGAGAATCGCCGCGACGCCGACCGCCCCTGCCCCCTCGACGACGAGTTTCGTCCGTTCCGCGAGGAGGACGATCGCCTCCGCGATCTGTTCGTCGTCGACGGAAACGATGTCGTCGAGGGTCTTCTCGAGGATCGAGGTCGAGAGCTCACCCGGCTCCTTCACCGCGATCCCATCGGCGATCGTGTACCCCGAGCCGCCGGCCATCGTCCCCGCCGCGCGCACACCGACGATCCGCAGCCCCGGCCGCACGGCGCGCAGGGCGAGGGAGATGCCCGAGGCGAGGCCGCCGCCTCCGATCGGGATCACGATCGTCTCGAGCTCCTCCACCTGCTCGGCGAGCTCGAGGCCGATCGTCCCCTGGCCGGAGATCACAACCGGATCCTCATATGGGTGTACGAAGGTGCCGCCCGTCTCGTCGACGTGGGCGAACGCGGCCTCCAGCGACTCTTCGATCGCCGAGCCGGCGCTGAGCTCGATCTCCGCCCCGTAGTTGCGGGTCGCGTCGAACTTCGCCATCGGCGAGTCCTGCGGCATGAAGATCGTCGCCGGGGCGCCGAGCTCGCGCGCGGCCCAGGCCACCGCCTGGCCGTGGTTGCCGGCGCTTGCGGCGACGACGCCCGTCGCGAGCTGCTCCGGATCGAGGCTCGAGAGCTTGACGTAGGCGCCGCGGATCTTGAACGACCCGGTGCGTTGCAGGTTCTCGGCCTTCAGGCTGACGGCGCGGCCGGCCAGTCGGGAGAACGTCTCCGACGGATAGACCGGAGTCACGCGCGCGATGCCGTCGAGCCGCTCGCGCGCGCGCTCGATCTCAGGAAGCCCGGGTGCCGCCGTCGTCGCCATCGTCGATCCGGAAGACCTTCTCGAGTATCTCTCGCACCGCTGTCAGCGGGTCGAGCTCACGTGCCTGCACCTCGGCGAGCAGGCGCCGCAGCTCGGCGTCGTCGGCGACCGCCCGCTCGAGGTGGCGGCCCGCCCGGCTCGCTGCGACCGCGAAGACCTCGCGCGCGAGGTTCGCCCGCCGCCGCTCCTCGAGTTGCCCGCTCTGCTCGAGGAAGGCGCGGTGCTCGGAGACCTTCTCCCACAGCTCGGGGACGTGCTCGCCGCGCACCGCCTCCGTGAGGACGATCGGCGGGTTCCAGTCTCGGCTGCGGTCGAGAGCGAGGATCGAGCGCACCTCGTTGAGCATCGTCTTGGCTGCAGGGTTGTCCATCTTGTTGATCGCGATCACGTCGGGGATCTCCATGATCCCCGCCTTCAATGCCTGCACCGAGTCGCCCGAGCCCGGCATGAGGACTAGCAGGACCGTGTCGGCGATCCCTATCACCTCCACCTCGCTCTGCCCGGCGCCGACGGTCTCCAGGAAGACGATGTCCTTGCCGGCCGCGTCGAGCACGAGCAGCGCCTGGAGCGTCGCCTCGGCGAGGCCGCCGAGGTGCCCGCGCGTCCCCATCGAGCGGATGAACACGTCGGGGTCGAGGAAGTGGTCGCTGAGCCGGATCCGGTCGCCGAGCAGCGCTCCGTGCGTGAACGGGCTCGACGGATCAACCGAGACGACGCCGATGCTGTCGCCGCCCTCTCGGACATGGCGTATCAACGCGGAGACGAGACTCGACTTGCCGACACCCGGCGGGCCGGTGACGCCGACCGAGTAGGCAGAGCCCGTCTCCGGGTAGAGGTCGGCGACGACGCCGTACGCGAGCGGGTCGCCATCCTCGACGAGCGAGATCGCGCGTGCGAGGGCGCGCCGGTCGCCGCCGCGGACGCCGGCCGCGAGCGTTTTCCGGGTCCACTCGCGCCGCCCCGCCATGCGGCAGGAATCTACCGGCCGCTAGTTCGCGGCGGCGACCGGCGAGTGTTCCGCGTGCACGGCCTCGGCCTGGGACACCGTCTCGCCGCCGAGGTTGCGCGCGAGCAGCCAGCCGGCGAACGCCGCGACGACCGCCGCGCCGCCTGCCGCTGCCCACAACCAGCGTGGTGCGTCAGAGGCGACCGGCTTGCGAAGGAAGAGTCCGCCGACGAGCGTGCCGATCCCGAGGAGGACATAGGTCGCGCTCATCACGAAGGTCAGCGCGCGCCCGCGCAGCACGTCGAACGTCCCGCGCTGAACGAGGAGCGCGTTGCAGGTAACGGCTGCGCCATTGCCGGCCCCGAGAACGACGCAACAGGCGGCTGCGACCCAGACGTTCGGGCTCACGGCCCCCAGGAGGTAGCCGGCCGCCATGACCAGGAGACTCCCCCCATACGCCCGCGCCACGCCGAAGCGCGCGAGCATCGACGCGCTGTTGAAGCTGCCCAGTACCAGGCCCAGCCCGGTCGCGCCGTACAGGAACCCGTAGCCGAAGTCGCCGCTCGAGAACGTGTTCTTGGCGAGAAAGACCGTCGCGACCTGCGCGCACCCCACTCCGAGCCCGGCGATGCCCCACGCGACGAGCACCGAGCGAAGCGACGGCGAGCGAAATGCCGCAAGGAAGCCGTCAGCGAGGTCACGCCAGTGGCCCCGCGAGAGCGCGCGCTCGCTCTGCAGCAGGCGCGGCGGGATGCGGAGGACGAGCGCGATCGAGACGAGGAAGGACGCCGCGTTGATCGCGTACGGGAGGTTCGGCCCCGCGATCGCGGTCAGGATGCCGCCGATGAGCGGGCCGACCGCCCAGCTCAGGTTCTCGACCGTCTGCAGGAGCGCATTCGCGCGCGGAAGCTCCTCCGCCGGAACGAGGTTCGGGATGCCGGCGTAGACGGCGGGGCGGAAGAAGCCGTTCGCGAGGCCCGCCACGAGCGCCAGCGCGACGACGGTTGCCGCATTCGGCGCGAACGGCAGGGCCGCGAAGACGCCGACCCGCAGCGCATCCGCAGCAATCATGATCGAACGCCGCTCGAGGCGGTCGAGCAGCGGCCCGAGCAGGAGCCCGACGACGATCGTCGGCAGGAACTCGACGACCAGTACCGCGCCCACCCAGAGCCCGGAGCCCGTCCGGGCCTGAACGTCGATCGCGAGCGCGACCGCGGCCACCAGCGTGCCGACGCTCGAAGCCAGGGTCGCGTAAAAGAGGTTCCGGAACCCCGGCAGCCTCAGCGGAGCGAGCTGGGCGACGGACGGAAGCCTCACGAGAGTCGCCCCGAAGCTACCACCTGTGCCTGCTGGTTACGAGACGCCAGAAAGGACGTGTCCCAAAGCGACGGCAAAGAGCTCATTCTCCTCCGGAGTGCCGACCGTGACGCGAATCGCCTCCGGCGCACCGAAGCCGTCGAGCGGGCGGACGATGACGCCGTCCCGCAGCAGCCGCTCGAAGAGGTCGCGGCCGCCGCCGACGTCCGCAAAGAGGAAGTTGCCGCGCGCCGGCCCGGCCGGGTCGAGCCCATGGCCGCGCAAGATCTCGGCGAGCCGCGCGAGGCCTTCCGAATTGAGCTGCCGCCGCGCCGCGATCTCCTCCGGGCTGTCGAGGCTCGCGAGCGCGGCCGCCTGCGCCGTCGCGGAGACGTCGAACGCACGCCGAACCTTGCTGGTCGCAGTGACGACGTCGGCGGGCGCGACCGCCCAGCCGACGCGGAGGCCGGCGAGCCCGTAGATCTTCGAGAACGTCCGCAGCACCACGACGCGGCGCCCCTCGCGGAAGAGCTCGATCCCGTCGGCGTAGTCCGGGTCGTCGATGTACTCGAAGTACGCCTGGTCGAGCACGCAGAGGACGTGCTCCGGGAGCCGGTCGAGAAACGCCACCAGCTCCGCACGCCCGTTCGCGGTCCCGGTCGGGTTGTTCGGGTGGCAAACGTAGACGAGCTTCGTCCGTGGCCCAATCGCCGCGATAAGCCCGTCGAGGTCGTACGTGTGGTCGCGGAGCGGGACGCGCCGCGCCTCCGCGCCGACCTTGGCCGCGGTGAGGACGTAGCTCGGGAAGGAGGGCCAGCCGCAAACGACGTCGTCACCGGGCTCGAGCGTCGCCTGGGCGAGCAGGTCGATGATCCCGTCCGCCCCGGCCCCGACCACGAGCTCCTCGAACGCGACACCGTTTCGCTCCGCCAGGGTCGCGCGGAGGGCCCACACGCCGCCGTCGGGATAGCGGTTGAGCTCGAGCGACGCCCGCTCCATCGCCTCGAGCGCGGAGGGAAACGGCGGGAAGGGGCCCTCGTTCGAGGCGAGCTTGACGACGTGTTCGAGCCCGAGTTCCCGCTGCACCTCCTCGACCGGCTTGCCCGGCTCGTACGGGACGAGGTCGGAGATCGAGGCGCGGAAGAGGCTCAACCGCTCTTCCTGCGCCTGGCCCCGACCTGCCCGCGGGCCCGCTGCGCCTTGCGGCGCGCGTTGCGCTTCCACACCTTCAGCATGACCCAGCCGATGACGGCGTTACGCCTGTTCACGATGCTCATCCGCTCCTCCTCTCCACTGGCGCGCAGCCCTACGCGGGCGCCGCCGCGCGCGGCTTGCGGTTGGGGATGTGGATCGCGCGCCCGAGCGCAGCGAGCCCGGCTTCTTTGATCGCCTCCGACAGCGTCGGATGCGGCGCGATGCCGTCGGCGACCGTCTCGACCGTCGACTCGGCGTCGATCGCCACGACGGCCGCTTCGACCATGTCCGTCACGTGCGGGCCGACCATGACGAGCCCGAGCAGCTCGCCGTACCGCGTTTCATGGATCGACTTCACCCAGCCGACGGTCTCGTCCTGCATCACCGCACGCGCATTCGCGATCCACGGGAACCGGCCCACCGCGACGTCGTCGCCGTACTCCTCCCGCGCCTGCTCCTCGGTGAGCCCGACGGCTGCGATCTCGGGATCCGTGTAGATCGGCCGCGGAATCGCGCGGTTGTTGAA
>DASQCM010000039.1:0-8957 GCA_035634675.1 Gaiellaceae bacterium | reverse complement strand
GCCTTGAACGTCGCCGACGCGGACTGGGCGTTCGGGCCGCCGGCGGCGAGCGCGACGCCAGTGGCTGCGAGCGCCGCCAGGGCGAGCGGTGCGAGCAGCAAGAGGTGCTTTCTTGACATCGGGTTCCCCCTCGGGGTTGGTAAGGGACGAACGGAGCCTGATCGGGCGGTGATCGAGCCCGGCAAAGGCGCCGTAAAACGCCGGTAAAGCGGGCCGAGCCGCTTATGCTGGTCGCGTGCTCGTTGCGCGACGGCTTGGCAAGCGCTACGGCGAGAAGCGGGTGCTGCGGGGCATCGATTTCGACCTCGCGTCCGGCGGCTTCCTCGTCGTCACCGGGCCCAACGGCTCCGGGAAGACGACGTTGCTGCGGATCTGCGCGGGTCTCGCGCAGCCGACCGAGGGCACGATCGAGCGGGCTGTCTCGCGAGGGGCGATCGGCTACCTCGGGCACGAGCCGCTCGTCTATCGCGAGTTGACTGCGCTCGAGAACCTCGAGCTCTACGGCCGCCTCTACCGGATCGCCGAGCGACGGGAGCGGATCGGGATGCTGCTCGAGCGGTTCGGCCTCTGGGAGGTACGGCACGAGCGCGTCGCGTCGTATTCCCGTGGCATGACTCAGCGGCTCGCGCTCTGCCGTGTCCTGCTCCACGACCCGGAGCTGCTCGTCCTCGACGAGCCGTACAACGCTCTCGACGAAGCGGGTGCCGAGCTGCTCGACGCGCAGCTCGCCGAGCTCCGCGGTGAGCGGACGTTCCTGCTCGCGACGCACGAGCCTGCGCGTCTTGCGCCGTTCGCGAGTGGGCGGCTCGCCCTCGCGGCATGAGGTACTTCCGCGACGTCGGCGCGCTCGCGCGGAAAGACCTCCTGCTGGAGCTGCGCGCACGAGACACGCTGCCCGCGATGGTTCTCTTCGTCGCCGCCGTGTTTGTCGTCTTCCACTTCGCGCTGCCGGAGTCCCCGTCGCGGCTGGAAACGGTCGGCCTGCTCTGGGTCGCGATTCTCTTCACGGCCTTGCTCGGGCTCGGCCGCGCCTTCGTGCCCGAGCGTGAGCAGCGGACGCTCGACGGGCTCGTGCTCGCGCCGTGCGACCGGAGCGCGATCTGGCTTGCGAAGTCGCTTGCTACGTTCGCCTTCCTCGCTGCGGCCGAGGTCGTGGCGCTGCCGCTCTATGCGATCTTCTTCCACCGCGTCGGCGGCGCAACGATTGCGGCGGTCGTTCTCGCCGACATCGGCATCTGCGCCGTCGGCACGTTCCTCGGCGCGATGGCGGTTGCCACGCGGGCTCGCGACCTGTTGCTGCCGCTGCTGTTCCTGCCGCTAGCGATTCCGATCGTCGTCGGCGCGGTCGGCGCGAGCGTTGTCGATTCGCCCGGCAGGTACCTCGGCTTTCTCGCGCTATACGACGCGCTGTTCGCGGTCGTCTGCTGGGCCTCGTTCGAGTATGTGGTCGCCGAGTGAGCGCCCCTGCTGCGACAATCGGGGCGGTGGGTCGCACGTCCCGCATACCTCTGCCGGCGCTCGCCGCGACCTCGCTCGTCCTGGTCACCACGGCGATCGTGTTCGTCTTCTTCGTCGCGCCGACTGACGCGAACCAGGGCTTCTCGCAGCGGATCTTCTACTTCCACGTCTCGATCGCGATCACCGCCTACGCCTGCTTCGCCGGCGCCGCCTGGCAGGCGTTCCGCCTGCTGTGGAAGCGCGACCCGCTCGCCGACCTGAAGAGCTACGTCTGCGTCCACCAGGGGGTCATCTTCGGGACCCTCGTGCTGATCACCGGCTCGATCTGGGCCAAGATCTCGTGGGGCCGTTGGTGGCTCTGGAGCTCGGACCAGCTCGTGCTGTTCCTCGTGCTCTTTCTCTTCTACTGCGCCTACTTCATGCTCCGCTTCTCGCTCGATCCCGGTCCGCAACGTGCGAACCTGAGCGCCGTCTACGCGCTGTTCGGCGTCGTCCTGATCCCGGTCAGCTTCGCCGCTATCCGGCTCGCCAAGGACATCATCCATCCCGTCGTCTTCACGCTGCACGGCCCGAACTTCGGGGGCTGGATCCTCGTCACGTACTGCATCTCGCAGGTCGCGATGCTCGTCCTCGCGTACACGCTCTACCGGGTCGAGCTCGCGGGTAAGCAGCTCGACGGCCGAATCCGAGAGCTCCGGGAGGTGCTCGCATGACGACGGCCGAGAAGTACGTCACTGCGGCCTACTGCGTCGTGTTCGCGGTCGTCCTCGTGTACGTGCTGATCATGGCGCTCAAGTTGCACAGGCTTGAGCGCGAGGTGGACGAGCTCGCCGACCGCGTGCCCGCGGAGGATGACGCGGAAGAGACGCCAAGGGAGACGGCCCGCGTTGGCTGAGCTGCTGTTCTGGCCCGCTCTGCTGCTCTACGGGGAGGCGGCGGTCGGCTACTTCGGCGAGGTACGGCGACCCGGCCGGGCGGGGCGTGCCGCGACGTGGGGCGTGCGGCTCGGCTGGCTCGCCCAGACGGCGCTGCTCGCAGCGCAGGCGGTGCGCGACGACGGGTTCCCATGGGGGACTTGGGCGTCTTCCCTCTCGCTCTTCGTCTGGCTCGTCGTCTCCGCCTATCTGATCTGGGGCTGCCGCCGGCCCTACCGGCTGCTCGGCCTCGTGGTCATGCCGCTGGCGGTGGCGCTGCTGGTGATCGCCCGCGCGGGCGGCGGAACCGGAAGCGCGAGCGCGAGCCACTACTCGAACCTGTTCCTCGTCGTCCACGTCGGGCTCGTGCTGGCGGCCTTCGCCGGCTTCACGCTCGCCGCGGCGCTGTCGGGCCTCTACGTCTGGCAGGAGCGGCGGCTGAAGACGAGCCCCGCGACGATCCTGCGCCGGCAGGTTCCGGCGCTCGCGACCCTCGACGAGCTCGCGCTCCGGACGGTCGCCTGGTCGGTGCCGCTGCTCACCCTCGGCGTCGCCGTCGGGCTCGTGCGTCTCGTCGCCCGCGGGGACCGGCTCGACGCGCTCATCGCCGCGACGGCCGTCACCTGGCTCGTCTGGTGCGCGTACCTCGGCCTGCGCCTGCTCGGCGGCTGGGCCGGCCGCCGCGCCGCGTATCTGGCCCTCGCCGGCTTCGTCCTCGTGGTCGTCGTCCGCCTCGCCCTCCCGGCAACCCACTTCGCATGATCCGTCTCGTTCTCGTCGGCACCTCCCACCATCACGCGCCCATCGAGCTGCGCGAGCAGGTCGCGCTGGACCGCGACGCTGCACAGGCGCTCGCGGCGCGGCTCGCCGAGGGAGACCGCGAGGCTGCCTGCCTCTCGACCTGTAACCGCACGGAGCTGTACGTCGCCGCCGACGACGCCGAGCAGGCGGAGCGGGACGCTGTCGCGGCGCTCGCGTCGCTCGAGCCCGACGTCGAGCCCGCCCTCTACCGGCTCCACGACCGGGCCGCCGCGCTCCACCTCTTCCGCGTCGCGGCGGGACTCGACTCGCTCGTGCCCGGCGAGGGCGAGATCCTCGGCCAGGTACGCGTGGCGCACGAGCTCGGGGCGATCGGTCCGGTGCTCGACCGGGTGTTCCGGCAGGCGCTTCACGCGGGTCGCAAGGTGCGGGCTGAGACGGCGATTGGGCAGAGCCCCGCATCGGTCTCGGCCGCCGCGGCGGCGCTCGCGGAGCAGGTGTTCGGCAGCCTCGCCGGCCGCTCGATCCTCCTCCTCGGCGCCGGCAAGGTGAGCGAGCAGGCTGCGCGGAACCTTCGCAGCCGCGGCGCCGAGATCTCGCTCGTCGCGAACAGCAAGACGGAGCGTGAGCGGATCCACGAACGGCTCGCCACGGTCGACGTTGTGATCGCCTCGACGAATGCTCCGGGCCTCGTGCTCGAGGCGGCGACGGTGGTGGAAGGGCTGCGAGGCCGCAAGGGCCGCCGGCTCGTCCTCGTCGACCTTGCCGTGCCGCGCGACCTCGACCCTGCCATCGGCGAGCTCGACGGCTGCTATCTCTACGACATCGACGACCTGGAGCAGATCGTGGTCGAAACGCTGTCGCTGCGGCGCCGTGAGGCGGAGCGGGCAGAGGCGATCGTGGCCGCCGAGGCGGAGAAGTTCCACGAGTGGCACGCCTCGCTGGATGTCGTGCCGGCAATTGCCTCGCTGCGGGCACGGGCGGAGGAGATCCGCGAGGCCGAGCTGCAGAAGGCCGAGGCGCTGCTCGGACGGCTCGACGAGAGCCAGCGCCGGGCGGTCGACGCGGTTACCGCGCAGATCGTGAACAAGCTCCTTCACCTGCCGACGGTGCGGATGAAGCAGGCCGCTGTGGCAGCCGACGGGGTCCTCTATGCTGAAACGGTGCGGCACCTCTTCGGTCTCGACGAGGACGAGCGCTGAAGCCCGGGCAGCTAACCGGCCGCCCACTGCCGGTCCAGGTGCCGACGGCGTTCATTCGAGTTCGGCCGCGCGGTGTCGGGTGCGCGCCGCCCGTGCGGAGGCGATTGGCCTGTGCTCGTACGCGTCGGCAGCCGGGGCAGTAGGCTCGCGATCACCCAGGCCGAGCGCGCGCTGGCGTCGCTGCGGGCCCCCGGGATCGAGCTTGCGCTGGTGCCGATCACGACGGCGGGCGACCGCGACCGGTCGCGTCCGTTCGGCGAAATCGGCTCACGCGGGGTCTTCGTGAAGGAGCTCGAGGAGGCGCTGCTGGGGCAGCGGATCGACGTCGCCGTTCATTCCGCCAAGGACATGACCGCTTCCGACCCGGCGGGGCTGGCGATCGGCGCCTACCTGCGGCGGGACGATCCGCGTGACGCGCTCTGCGGCGCTTCGGAGGTGCGGCCCAGGATGCGAATCGGGACGGCCTCCGTGCGGCGGAAGGCGCAACTGCTCGCGCTCGAACCGTCCCTGGAGATCGAGCCGTTGCGCGGCAACATCGACACGCGCCTGCGCAAGCGCCGCGAGCGCGGTCTCGACGCGATCGTGCTCGCCGCCTGCGGGCTCGACCGGCTTGGGCTCGGTGCGGAGATCGGCCGTCGCTTCGAGCCGGACGTCATGCTGCCGGAGGCCGGTCAGGGCGCCCTCGCGCTTCAGGTGCGGGCCGGCGAGGAGCATCTCGTCGCGGCGGCGGACGACCCGGAGACGCGTGAGCGGGTCGAGGCCGAGCGCGCAGTCGTGGCCGCCGTCGGAGGCGGATGCCTCGCTCCCGTCGCCGCATACCACGACGGCTCGACGCTGACGGGCCTCGTCGCCGCCGAGGACGGCTCGTGGCTCGAGCGGCGGACTGGGGACGATCCGGCCGCGGTCGGCGAAGAGCTCGCACGTCTCGCGGAGCGATGAGGATCGTCGTCACCCGGGCCGACGCGCAGGCGGACGAGCTTGTCGAAGGGATCGAGGGGCTGGGCCACGAGGCGATTCGCTGCCCGCTCATCCGCGTCGAGACCCTCGGCGACGAGCCGATCGATCCTTCGCCGTACGACTGGGTGGTCGTCACGAGCGCGAACGGCGCGCGCGAGCTGGCGCGGCGGCTGGCGTCGCCTCCCCGGAAGTTGGCCGCGATCGGCCCCGGCACCGCCGAGGAGCTGCGCCGGCACGGTCTCGAGCCCGATCTGGTGCCGGAGGTGTCGACGCAGGAAGGGCTGCTCGGCGAGTTGCCCGGTGATGCGCGAGTCCTGCTTGCCGCGGCGGAGGGAGCGCGCCGGCTCCTCCCCGGTGACTTCTTGCCGCTCTATCGCACGGTCGAATTGACTCCGGACGCGCCTCCGGAAGGGGACCTCGCGGTTCTCATGTCGCCTTCCGCCGCGCGGGCGTTCGCGAACGCGCGCGGTCGAGCCCCCGTGATCGCGATCGGCCCTCTGACGGCAGCCGAGGCGGAGGCGCATGGGCTCACGCTCCGGTCCGTGGCAAAGTCCCACGACCTCGACGGAATCCTCGACGAGATTCGCGCGCTTTGATCATCACATTCCTGACCGATTTCGGGCTCCAGGACGACTTCGTCGGCACCTGCCACGGGGTCATCGCGACGATCGCTCCGGAGGCCCGCGTGATCGACGTCACGCACGGGATCCGGCCGGGTCATGTGCTCCAGGGAGCGCTCGTGCTGGCGAACACGCTTCCGTTCATGCCTTCCGGCGTCCATCTCGCCGTCGTCGATCCCGGCGTGGGGAGCGGCCGCCGCGCGCTCGCCCTCCGCGACGGCGAGGGACGGCTGCACGTCGGGCCCGACAACGGGCTGCTTCTGCCCGCTGCCGAGCGCTTCGGCGGCGTCGCCGACGCGCACGAGCTCGCGAATGCCGACTACTCGCTCCAGCCGGTCTCCCGCACGTTCCACGGTCGCGACCTGTTCTCGCCGGCGGCGGCCCACCTCGCCGCTGGCGTGCCGCTCGACTCGCTCGGGCCGCCGGTCGACCCGGACGAGCTCGTGCGCGTCGACATCCCGAAGCCGGAAGTGGGACAGAACCGGATCCGCACCGTCGTGCTCGGCGTCGACCGCTTCGGCAACGCGGCGCTGAACCTCGGCCGTGAGCACCTCGAGCACGCCGAGCTCGCCGCCGGCACGCGCATCGAGCTCACCTCCAGCGGTGAGCGCTTCTACGCGGTTTCGGCCAGGACGTTCGACGACGCGCCGCGCGGCTCGCTCATCCTCTACGAGGACAGTTACGGCAGCCTGGCGCTCGCGGTCTCGCGGGGCAGCGCCGCTCAGCTCCTCCGCGTCGCGGAGGGAAGCGAGATCGTCCTCGACCTAACGGTGCGCTGATCGATACCCGGCGGTTCGCCCGGATCGTCACCGACGCCGTGGTGCGCCGCCCGGTTCTCTGGCACGTCTTTCGGCGGCCGCTGCAACGGATGTTCGACGGTCTCGCGCCGACATGGGAGACGCGGATCGGCCCGCATCACCTCTTGGCCCTCAACCTTGCGCTCGAGGACGTTGTCTCGCCGGTGCGCATCCTCGACCTCGGGACCGGGACAGGCGTGGTGGCGAAGGCGGTCGCCGAGCGCTATCCCGAGGCGGAGGTCGTCGGGATCGACCTGAGCCCGGAGATGATCGAGGAGGCGCGCCGCAGGCTCCCGCCGGAGCTCGCGGCCCGGGTCGACTTTCAGGTCGGAGACGCCGCCGAGCTCGTATCCTCGGACGGGGAGTTCGATCTAGTCGTCCTCATGAACATGATCCCTTTCTTCGACGAGCTCGCACGGATCACGGCCCACGGAGGGAAGATCGTGTTCTCGTTCTCGCGCGGCGACGAGACGCCGATCTACGTCCCGTCGGACCGGTTGCGGGAGGAGCTCGGCCCGCGAGGGTTCACGGAATTTGCGGAGTTTTCGGCCGAGCCGGCGACGGCGTTTCGGGCGAAGAAGGGTTAAGGTCAGGGCAACGGTCGTCCGCGACACGGTCGCACCGGTCCGAACGACCTGAGGCCCCCGAAGGCGTCCGCGCCGTCGGGGGCCTCGACGTTCTAGGCGACGCCTCGCTGCCCGTACAGCTGCTGTGCCCGTCGGCCCGAATAGGAGAGCAGATCGAGGAATGCGCCGAGGGCGACGGCGAGCCAGTTCGCGCCGTGCACTCCGCCTGCGCTCCAGACGATCGTGTACGCCAGCGTCGTCCACGGCAGGAAGATCAGGCCGAGGAGCGGCCACCACCAGTGGGCGAAGACCGTTTGGATGCGATGCCCGAAGATCCATTCGAACACCAGCACGAGGCGCGGCCCGAACGCGAAAAGCGCCAGTAGGAGACAGCACATGTCGTCAGTGTCGCGTTCGGGCCAGACGGAACGAGGTCTGTCCGCCTGCCTTGGCACGCTGGTTTTGGGTGAGCGAAGAGTCCTTCGACCGTGTGATTTCGGATCATCTCGCGCTCTGCGAGCGGAACCGGAGACTCGAGCACCGGATGCCGCTCGACCTCTACCGTGAGCAGGTCGAGGGCGGCACTCCGCCGAAGGACGAATCGGAGACGGTCGTGGCTGGACCCGAGCACTGGCTCGACCCCGACTCGTCCTGGGACGCGACCCGGGAGCGGCCGTTGCCTGAGTTCGACTGGGGCGACGACTGAAAACGGCGATGAAGAAGATGGCGAGGGCCGGACTCGAACCGGCGACACCCCGGTTTTCAGCCGAGTGCTCTACCAGCTGAGCTACCTCGCCGCGGCTGGGCGGCGGTCAGTGTAGCCCGGGCGCGGCGGCGGATGGGGGCGTTAGCCTGCGCCCCGTGACCGTCGACGCAGCTCCCCGCGAGGTCGCCGTGATCGGCGCGCCGCTCGACCTCGGCGCCGGCCGGCGCGGAGTCGACATGGGGCCGTCCGCGATCCGGTACGCGGAGCTCGAGCAGCAGCTGGCCGACAAGCTCGGCGTGCAAGTCACCGACGCCGGCAACGTGATCTCGCCCGTGGTCGAGACCACGGAGATGGGCGACGAGCACGCCCGCTATCTCTCCCAGATCCTCGATCTCTGCGACCGGCTCGCCCGGCTCGTCGCCGAAGTCGACGGCCGCGGTGCGTTCCCCCTCGTTCTCGGCGGCGACCATTCCGTCGCGCTCGGGTCGCTCGTGGGGATGGCCCAGGCTCGAGGCGGCCCCGGCGGGGTCGTCTGGATCGACGCGCACGGCGACCTCAACACACCGGAGACGTCGCCGAGCGGGAACGTCCACGGGATGGTGCTTGCTGCTGCGCTCGGCCGCGCTGGCGACGCGTTCCGGCGTGACGGCTGGCCGGTTCCGGCTGTTGTGCCGGGCAAGGTCGCGCTCGTCGGTGTCCGCTCGCTGGACGACGGCGAACGGGAACTTCTGCAGACGCTCGGCGCGAAGGTCTTCACGATGAGCGAGATCGACCGGATCGGGGTCGAGCCGTGCATGCGTGAGGCGCTCGCCCACGCCGCGGGTGCCGCCTTCCTACATGTCTCGTTCGACATGGACGTCGTCGATCCCGACCAGGCGCCCGGAGTCGGAACCCCGGTCAAAGGAGGGCTCTCCTATCGAGAGGCGCATCTCGTGATGGAGACCGTCGCGGAGTCGGGCCTGCTCGACTCGCTGGATG
>DASQCM010000038.1:0-7636 GCA_035634675.1 Gaiellaceae bacterium | reverse complement strand
AGCTTCACGTCGTCCCGCGTCCCCAACCGGCCGACGTGGCCGCCGATGAAGTGCTTCCACGGGTAGGCGAGCGCGTTCGCGGGCGCCTCGAGGTAGCCGGGGATGTCCTCGGTCAGGTTGGAGACGTAGACCGGCACCCAGCCCGGATTGACGACGTCGATCAGCATCAGCGCGTCGTGGTCAGGCAGGTGGATGATGATGTTGTCCGGCGAATGGTTGGCGCCGTGCCAGGCGAGGTCGATCCGCTCGCCGCCGATCTCGAGCGTGCGCCGGTCCTGGAACGTCTCCTCGTTCGGCGGGCGTGCGGGATCGTTGTCCCGCAGCAGCAAGCGCCTCGTGTCCTCGTGCCCGATGCGGGTCACGTTCTTGTCGAACAGCGAGGCCGCGCCGACGTGGTCGGCGTGGTGGTGCGAGTAGACGAGGTAGGTGATCTTGTTGCTGACGCCGTTGGCGGAGGCGATCTCGTCGACGGCGCGTTTGATGTTGTTGCCGATCGTCGGCGGCGCGTCCAGCAGGACGACGCCGTCCGACGTCGTCAGGAACGCCGACTGGTACGTGCCGTCGGTGATCCAGTACAGGTTCCGTTCGACGCGGCCAACGTAGTAGCCCTGGTCGTTGATCGCCGGGCCGAGCGCCGACCGGGGGACGGGCGCGTAGTCGGGAAAGGTCGCGGTGTCGACCGTGGTCGTCACGGGTGTACCTGGGCGCCGTAACCGAGGTCGAGGCGGTTCGACTGCATCACCTCGAAGGACACGTCCTCCGTGAACACGTCCGCCGCTGCCAGCACGCCCGTGTACTTCTCGATCACGGGGGCGGCCGTCGTCGCGGCGCATTCGTCGAGGTAGCCCTTGAGCGCGGCCCAGGAGTTCTCGCCGTACTTCACGAAGTAGGGCGTCGGGTCGACGGTGTCGATCGCGTGCCGCGAGCTCTCGGAGATGTCGGCCATGTACTGCTGGTGCAGGGCGAGGTCGTCGCGCGTGCCGAGCCGGCCCATGTGGCCGCCGATGAAGTGCTTCCACGGATACGCAAGGGCGTTGCCGGGTGCCTCGAGGTAGCCCGGGATGTCCTCGGAGAGGTTGGACCGGTAGATCGGCACCCAGCCCGGATTGCAGATGTCGACGAGCATCATCGTGTCGTGGTCCGGGAGGTGGATGAGGATGTTGTCGGGCGAGTGGTTGGGGCCGTGGAAGGCCAGGTCGATCCGCTCGCCGCCGATCTCGAGGGCGCGCTTGTCCTGGAACGTCTCCTCGTTCGGCGGCCGCGCCGGGTCGTTGTCGCGGAGCAGCAGCGTTCGCGTCTCCTCGTGCCCGATGCGCGTCACGTTCTTGTCGAACAGCGACGCCGCGCCGACGTGGTCGGAGTGGTGGTGCGAGTAGACGAGGTACTCGACCTTGTTGCTGACGCCGTTCGCGGACGCGATCTCGTCGATCGCGCGCTGGATGTTGTTCCCGAGTGTCGGCGGCGCGTCGAGCACGACGACTCCGTCCGACGTCGTCAGGAACGCGCACATGTAGGTGCTGTCGGTGACGTAGTAGAGGTTCCGCTCCACGCGGCCGACGTAATAGCCCTGCTCGTTGAGCGCTGGACCGCGCGCCGTCTCCGGCAGGGGCGCGTAGTCCGGCAGGGCGGCGGTGTCCGTTGCGCTCATGCGTTCACTCCTTCGGTTGGGATGGTGGCCCGGGCCTCGTCGAGATCGAGCATCCGGCCCTGAAGCTCTCCGTCGGGGCCTTCGATCCGGCCTGCCGCGGCGATCCCGCCGACCTTCAGCGGCTCGAAGCCGGCTGCCTTGATGAGGCGTCGTGCGGCCGCTTCTGCCACGTCGTCGTCGGTGGCGTAGAAGAGCACGACCCGCGGGTCGCGGTTTGCGCTGATCGCGAGCTGCTCGACGGCGCCCAGACTCCCGAACGCCTTGACGTAGTGGGTGCTGGCCGGGAGCAGGCCGGCGACCACGGAGCCCGACGAGACCCCTTCCGGGAGCGTCCGGATCATCTGCCCGTTCTCGAAGCCGATCGGGTTCGAGGGGTCGACGACGATCTTGTTCTCGAGCAGTCGGGACTCGGCAGGGAGGTACTCCCTGGTCTGGTCGAGCCAGGTTGCGAGCACGACGACGTCTGCTTCCGCGATCGCGTCGTCCACCGAGGCGGCGCTCGCGTTGGGGCCGAGCTCGTCGGCCAGCGCCTTGGCGTGTGCTTCGTCGGCGGCAGCCAGGACGACGGGCTCGTCGCCCGCCACTAGGTGTCTGGCAACCGTGCCCCCGAGGTTGCCGACACCGATGATTGCGGTTGTCAACTGGGCTCCTTTCCGAGATGCAGTACCGAGCAGCGACGGTAGCCCCGGCGATACCGGGTCGCTTACGTGGATTCACTGCAATTTCGTCAGGAGCTCGGTGCGGCTTCGAGCGCGTCTCGCAGCTGGGTGCGAGAGGTGATGCCGAGCTTCGGGAAGAGCCGGTACAGGTGCGACTCGACGGTGCGGTGCGAGAGATAGAGCTGCTCTCCGATCTCCCGATTCGAGAGGCCGTCGGCCGCAAGCTGGGCGATCTGGAGCTCCTGCGGCGATAGCTGGGCCCAGGCTCCCGGTTCGCGGCGGCGAACCGTCTCGCCTGATGCCCGCAGCTCGCGGCGCGCCCGCTCCGCGTACCGGAGCAGGCCGAGAGCGTCGAACGTCTCGGCTGCTTCGCGAAGGGGAGCACGAGATTGAGTCATGCGCCGGTGCCGCCTCAGCCACTCACCGTACGCCAGCTGCGAGCGCGCGACATAGAACGGCCAGTCCGCCCGGCCGGCCGCTATTGCGGCGCGGAAGTGCCGTTCCGCCACGGCGTCCGGCGCCAGGATCGCCGCTGCATATGCGACCTGCACCTGGAGATGAGGCGCGCGCGTCTCCGTTGCGATCTGGTCCCACTCGGCGAAGTAGCCGCGAACCGCGTCGAGGTCGCCGTCGCCACGCACGGTTGCATCGGCGAGATCGGCAATCGCCCAGCCACGGACGAAGGGATGGAAAGCGACACCCTCAGGGTCGAAGATCCGGACCAGGTGCTCATAGGCTTCGCTGAACCGCTCCCCGGCGATTGCCAGCCTGCCGCGGGCAAATGCGGTGAGAGCAAGCATCGGCGTTGGTCCCAGCGGAACGAGCATCGCCTCCGCGGCGGCGATCAGCTGCTCGGGGGTCTCGTCTTCTCCCTGCTCCGCCCCGGCGATCGCCTGAGCGAGCTGTGCGGCCACCGCGTATCGCGGGGCACGGATCTCCTCCGCGATTCGCGCGCCCTCGGCCGCACGAGTGATCGCGTGGTGCACGGCTCCACGATGAAGGTCGCCCCATGACTCGAACACGAGCGTATGCCCGAGCCGGTTTACGCGTCCCTGTGCTCGAGCGGCGGTCGCGGCCTTCCGGAGAAAGGGAAGTGCCAGATTCCAGGCCCAGGCAGACGCACCTCCGACGCCGACACGAAAGAGAAGCTCCGGATCGGACATCCCAACTGGAGACATTCGTCCGATCTGCTCGACGATCTGCTTGCCTCTGCCGAGGGGATCGATCAACCCGAGGACGTACAAGCGACGGGGGTCGTCGGCAGGGAGCGTGATCTCGTCGGAGATCGCCGCAACCTCTCGCCGCGTCTGGTCGTCCAGCGGCTCCCAGTAAGCGCGCACGGCCATCGTGACGAGTGCTTCCATGGCTCGCTCTCCGTCGCCGGTAGCGACGAGCTCGCGCGCAATCCCCGCCAAATCGCGGATCAGGGCCGGGCCCGACCACGCGCTCTCGGCCACCTCGAGGTCGAACGAAGCAATGGCCCCCTCGACCGCAGGAAGCCCAACTTGCTGCGCTGCCCTGAGGAGTCGCGCACTTTCGCTCGAACGGCCGAGCTCGAGCGCTAGCTCACCTGCGAGGTAGAGCCGCAACGCGCGGCGCTCCGGTTCGGGAGTCAGCTTGGCGGCTCGCTCGAAGGCCGAGACCGCCACATCGCGGGCTCCGCGATTCAAAGCTCGTTGCGCTGCGGCGTCGAGATCGTCGGCGATTGTCTGGTCCGGCCCGGCAGCGGCCGCGGCGCGGTGCCAGACGGCGCGGTCCGGCTCGTCGGCCAGTTCCTCGGCGAGGGCAGCGTGGGCACTCCGGAGCTGGTCGGCCGTCGCCGCCTGCTTGACCGCCGAGACGATCAACGGGTGCCGGAAGCGAAATCCTCCCGAGTCCAGCGTCCCGAGGCCCGCGTCGACGGCAGGCGCCAGGTCTGTGGGGCTCAAGGGCCTCCTGGCCGCCCGGCTCAGCTCGGCGAGGTCGACGTCGTCCAGGGCTGCGAGGAGAAGCAGCCGCTGGACGCCGGTGTCGAGAGTCGTGAACCTCGAGGCGAATGTCTGCTCGAGGCGGGCTGTCAGCGGGAGAGGGCCCGACTGAGGCGTGTCCGTCCCGAGCTGAGACGCGGCTGCCGGCAGCTCGATCAGGGCGAGCGGGTTGCCTGCAGCCTCGTCGAGGATCCGGCGCCTGAGCTCGGCCGGCAGGCTTGCCGCCCCGACGTCGAGGAGCGCATTCGAAGCATCCTGGTCCAGTCCGGCAAGGGCCAGCTCGGAGAGGCCGGCGTCGTCGAACAGGCTCGGCACTCCTTCCCTGACTGCGAACAGCAGGATGGCCGGATCCGACTCGATCCGCCGCGCCACGAACTGGAGGACCTCCGAGGAATGCCGGTCGAGCCACTGCGCGTCGTCGATCACGAAGAGAAGCGGGGTCTCGGCGGCCCGTTCTGCGACGAGCCCCAGCGTCGCGAGGCCGATCAGGAACAGGTCGGGAGCGTCGCCCTCCGCAATCCCGAACGCCGTCTCGAGGGCCTGGCGCTGTGGGTCTGGAAGGAGATCGAGCCCACCGATCAGGGGGAGGAGCAGCTGGTGAAGTCCGGCGAAGGTGATCTGCGCCTCCGACAGTGCGCCCGCAGTGGAGACGACGGTGACTCCTCGGTCCAGCGCCCGTTCCCGTGCAGCCGCGAGCAAGGAGGACTTGCCTATGCCGGCCTCGCCGCGAACGACGAGCGTGCCGCCGCGCTCCTCGATCGCGTCGACCAGCGCAAAGAGCTCCGCCAGGTCTCGATCGCGCCCGAGGAGCTCGCGTGGCGCGGTGGCGACTCTCTCGGTGCCGGCCTGCACGGTCATCCGTGCCGAAAGTCTGCCCGTCGCGGGCGTTATCCCGTCAGCCCGGCGATGCCGTTGCGCAGGAGGGACACCGCGAGCAAGAGGATGATCACCGACGCGATCAGCCGAAGGTGCCCCTCGAGCCAGACGCGAGCGGCCCTGAGGATCCGCTCGGCCCGGGCGGGCGCGACCAGCAGGAGCAGGATTGCGAGGCTCAGCGGCAGGAGCGAGACGACCGTGAACAGGAGCCAGTCCGCGGCGTAGCCGGCCGTCGTGGGGTCGATCTCCGAGATCGCCTTCAGCGCGAGCGGGATGAAGCCGCCGGGGTTGGCAAGCGTTGCCCCAGCAGCGAAGACGGCGATCCACCTCGAGGAGGCGACCGTGGTCATCTTCTCGACCATGCCCTTCGTCGTCTTCTCGCCGATGGGCTTCCGCCACGTGCGCGCTACGTAGACGAGCAGCACTGCGCCCGCCACGAGATCGAAGATCGAGACCCAGGTCTTCCTCTCGCCGTTCGAGGAGGGCGCCGCAACGTCGCCGAGGACGAACGCCCCGGCAACGCCGATCGCGATCGTGACCGTGAAGGCGCCGAGATAGAACCAGATACCGGTGCGGAGAGGGCGCTTCGCGAGCACGAGCGAGAGCACCGAGAACGTCAGCGTCGTCGGCGACAGCATCGCCGCCAGCGAGATGAGCACCAGTTCGAGATCGACCCAGCCCACGGGGTCGTGAGCTTACGCTGCCGCGGCTCGTCTCCTCGCTGCGCGCGCCAGGTCGGTCAACTCTGCGAGTGCCTGGGCGGCCTCGCCGGCGTCCCGGTCCCGCAGCGTCGCGTGGACGCCCTTGCCCGCGGTGTCCACGTGGACGCTGGCGAGCCGGAGACGCCGTTGCACCGGGCCCTGGACGTGGCGGAGGCTCTGCGCCTTCTCCAGCGGCACCCAGCACGTGACGCGGCGCAGCCGGCCGCTCACGGTCGCCACGACACTGTCGCTCCGTCCCCAGCGCAGCACCCGGTAGCGCAGCGGGCTCTTCCAGCGCACGCGCCGCGGCGGCGGCGACAGCTCGCGGGGCCGGTCCGGCACGAGCCGGTCGATGAGCTCGTATGCGAGCGCCCGCTTTCCGACCGGCAGCAGCGTCCGGAGCTGGCCTCGCTCGGCCTCTCCCTCTCCCTTGCGCCGCTGCCGTCCGGCGAGGTCGGCCTCGAGCCGGCACCAGCCGAGCGGACGCCAGAAGAACGGCTCGACGAGCCGGACGGCCTGCACGCGGCCGGGCCGGATCACCTCCGCGGTCAGCGCGACCAGGCCGCCGCGGAGGTGCAAGCCCTCCGCGCCTTCCGCAACGGTCAGGTGGTACTGCTGGTTGAACCGGCGCCACAGCACCGTGACGATGCTGATCGCCCAGACGAAGCCGCCTCCGCCGATGAGCGCGGCCGCCGTCTTCGGCGACACCACGAAGCCGGAGAGGAGCCCCGCCAGGATCACGATCAGCCAGCCCCGCTCGAGCAGGATCGACGCGACGAGCGGCCCGGTGGCGACGACCGCGAGCACCCTCTCCGGTGGCCGCTCGAGCTCGGCCTCGCCGGCCGGGATCCCTTCGTGGACGCGAGCGCCGCGCGCCAGCGCCAGGAGCCGGTCGCGCAAGGGGTCGACCTCGCGCTCGCCGACATAGGCGAGACGCGCGGTCGCGCCGCTGGCGCCGGCCATCCGCAGCCGCAGCTCGGCGACCCGGAACAACCGCGCGAGACCCGGGCGGACGACGTCGATCGCCTGCACCTGCGCGAGCGGGAACCGGAGCGACTGCCGTCGGAACAGCCCGGTCTCGATCCGCAGGTCGTCGTCCTCGATCCGCCAACGCGTGACGAGCCACGAGACGAAGCCGCCGAGGGCCAGCACTGCGATGATCGCGACCTGCGGCACTGCGTCGCTGATCCGCCCGCCGCTGAAGATGATCGGGAGCAGGAGGATGGCGATCGCGATCGTCCCACGCCCCCCGCGCACCACCGGCGAGAGCGGATGCAGCCGGTGCCAGCCGTCGGCGCGCTCCGAGGTCACAGTCCCGCTGCCTGTGCCTCGCCGAGCTCCGCCAACCGGTCGCGCAGGCGAGCCGCCTCCTCGCGCGCCAGCCCGGGAATCCGCGCGTCCGTCGCCGCGGCCGCCGTGTGCAGGTGCACGGTCGCCAACCCGAAGGCACGCTCGAGCGGTCCCGCCGCGACGTCGATGAACTGCATCCGTCCATAGGGAACGACCGACAGGCGTGCGAAGAGAACGCCGCGGCGCACGAGCAGGTCGTCGTCCCGCTCCGCGTACCCCCACGACGCGTAGCGCCGGCCGACGACCCCCCACAGGATCGCCCCGGCGAGAAGCGGGACGAGCGCCAGGCCGAGCGCCCAGCCGGATCCGCCCCCGACGAGCGCCACCACCGCAGCCAGTACGACGGCCGGCACCGCGACTTCCCAGCGGCGCAGCAGCAGCAAGCGCCGCGACGGCGTCCGCCAGTGTTCCGGCTCGACCGCCACCTCAGCTCAG
>DASQCM010000037.1:0-5717 GCA_035634675.1 Gaiellaceae bacterium | reverse complement strand
CGTAGCCGACGAGCACGGCGGCGAGCGACTCGCCGAATCCCGGCTTCACCGTCATGTTCCACACCACTCCGAAGACGATGCCGAGGTTCGAGAACTCGACCACCCAGAGGCCGGGACTGAGCGCCAGCCGACGGGCCTCGGGGCCGAGCGGCCCGGGGCCGTTGGCCATGAGCGCGGCCTTGAGCTTGTGAGCAGTGCGCTCTGCGATGCCCGCGCCCTGCACCGCGAGGACGACGAGTGCGGCGATCGCGACGTCGATCCAGCGCGTGCTCCACGACCACGCCGCGAACGACGACGTCGTCATGTACGCGCCGGTGCCGAAGAGACCGATGATCGCGACCGGGAAGAGCTTGCTGACCTTGCCAGCGACCGTGCCCCACGGCACGGCCTGCTCGAGCGTCCGCGCCGCCCGGAGCTGGAAGAGGCAGACGAGCAGAACGGCGCCGGCGCCGATGCCGACGAAGAGAAAGAGCAGGTGAAAGTAGAGAACGCCGTGGTACGTGTTCAAAGTGCCCCCTGTGGTCGAAGCTACGACTTGGACAGGAGGCTAGGAGATTGCCGGGGCGGGTTCAAGACCCGCCGCGGGCCTCCTCTTCCTCGACGGTCAGCTCGGCGGTGGGATAGATCTCGAGGCGCGCGTCGGGGATCGGCTCGCCGCTCTCGACGGAGAGCCCGTACGTCCCGGCCTCGAGCCGCTGCTCGGCGCGCTCGACGGCGTCGAGCTGGGCCTTCAGGTCGTCACGGAGTCCCTCGTCGAACTCGTCCTGGTAGAGGTCGGTACCGAGGTTCCCGGGATCGATGTCGTCTTGCTCTTCGGCGTCGTCCTGGTGCTCGCGGGTGACGAGCGCCCGCTCGATGCGGTTCCGTTCTGCCTGGAGCAGCTCGCGTGCGTGGTCTGGGTCCATGCGGGGATCGTACGCCGCGGAATCCGATCGGCGCGTCGGTGCGTAGCACCATCGAATCCCAAGAGGAAGGAGAACCCATGCACGGAGCCTTCAAGCGCTCCATGGTCGTGTTGGGGGTTCTCGCTCTGGCCCTCGTCGCCGCGCTGCACGCGGCGGCCGGCCCGCCCGGCGGCGAGTTCAAGGTGACTCCGCTGGTCTCGAACATCCCGGGTAAAGCGCCGCTCACGGACCCGGACCTCGTCAACGGCTGGGGCCTCGCCCGCGGCGACGCGACCCCGTGGTGGGTCTCGGACAACGGCCCCGACCCGGACCACAGCAAGTCGACGCTCTACACCGGAGCCGGCGCGAAGGTCCCGCTCACCGTCGACGTCCTGGGCGGCCCGACCGGTGCCGTGTTCGCCGGCGTTCCGGACAACTTCGAGATCGGGACGGCCGTCGACGCAACGCCGCTGGCCGCGAACTTCGTCTTCGCGACCGAGAAGGACGGAATCAGGGCGTGGCGCGGCGGCACGACCGCGCTCCACGCTCCGACGACGGGCATCGACGACGGCGCGATCTTCAAGGGGCTCGCGATCGCCAAGCCGACGCCGGACAGCCCGCTGCTGTACGCGACGGACTTCCACAACGGGGAGGTCGACGTCATCGACGGCGGCTGGGACAACGTCACGCCGCATGACGCATTCGTCGACCGGAGGCTGCCGCAGGGCTACGCGCCGTTCGGGATCCAGACGATCGGATCTCACGTCTTCGTCACGTACGCGAAGCAGGACGCTGCCGGCGAGGACGATGTCCACGGCCAGGGCCTCGGCTTCGTGGACGAGTACGACCTGCAGGGGCAGCTGGTCGCACGCGTCGCGCAACACGGGCAGCTCAACGCTCCGTGGGGCCTCGCGATGGCGCCGGCGTCGTTCGGCCGCTTCAAGGGCGACCTACTCGTCGGCAACTTCGGCGACGGTCAGATCAACGCCTATGCGAGCGGTAAGCACGGCTGGCACCACGTCGGCACGCTCCGCTCGAGCCACGGCCACAAGCTCGTGATCGACGGGCTGTGGGCGCTCGAGTTCGGCAACTCCGGCAACAACGGCGACCCGGACACGCTCTTCTTCACGGCCGGGCCCAACGACGAGTCGGACGGGCTCTTCGGGACGATCACGCCCCGCTGAGCTCCGGACACACGAGCCCGCCGAGGAAGCCTCAGGCAGCCCCTCGGCGGGCTCAACGCTTGTGTGGGCGCCCGTGAGGGCGTTGAATCGCGAGGGTGTCTCCTCTCCGCAGCAGGCTCGCGGCCGCTGCGCTCGCGAGCAGGAACCAGAACGTCCGGCGCGTCGAGCTTGCGTGGGGCGCGGCGATCACGGCCGAGTGGGCGTACTTCGTCGCGCTCGGCGTCTTCGCCTATGACGCGGGCGGAGCCTCGGCCGTCGGGCTGGCAGGGCTCATCCGGTTGCTGCCGGCCGCGTTGGTCGCACCGAGCGCGGCGTCGCTCGGCGACCGGATTCCCCGCGAGCGGCTTCTCGTCGGCGCCGCGCTGCTCGGCGCGGTCGCGCTCGCCGCATCGTCGGTCGCCGCCTTCGTGGGATCCGAGGCCGGCGTCTACGCCTGCGCCGCGCTGGTCGGGATCTCCTCGACGCTGATCAGGCCGACGCTGCAGGCGATCCTCCCGTCCCTGACCCGGACGCCGGAGGAGCTCGTCGCGTCGAACGCCGCCACCTCGACCGTCGAGAGCCTCGGGACGCTCGTGGGGCCGCTGGTCGCCGGTGTGCTCGTCGAGCAGGCGAGGATCGGCGTCACGTTCGCCGTCGCCGCGGGGGTCCTGGCTGTGGGCGTCGTCCTCCTCCTCGGAGTCCACTCCGAAGGAGGCGTCACCGGCCGTTCTCCCTCGCGCGGTCGGCTGGGCTACGCCTGGCGCACCGTTCGCCAGCACACGGGGGCGCCGGTCGTGGTCACCCTGATGGTCGCGCAGGCGTTCGTCCGTGGCTGCCTGAACGTGCTGATCGTGGTCGCTGCCTTTCAGCTGCTCGACGGCTCCGGCGGCACGGTGGGCCTCCTCACGGCGGCGATCGGTGCCGGCGGCGTGATCGGCGCGATCGTGTGCTCGACGTTGGGAAGCGCCCGGCTCGCGCGCGTCTTTGCGCTCTCGCTACTCGGCTGGGGGCTGCCGATCGTGCTCGTGGCCCCGAGCCCGCAGCTCGTCGCCGCGCTCTTCCTGATGGGGGTCGTCGGCGCCTCCAACAGCGTCGAGGACGTCGCCGGGTTCACGCTGCTGCAGCGCGCGATTCGCGACGACGCGCTGAGCGGCGTGCTCGGCCTGATCTGGGGCGCGGCGATGGGAGCCCTGGCGCTCGGGTCGGTTCTCGCGCCGGTTCTCGTCCGGGAGCTGGGAGCGCGCGCCGCCTTCGTGATCGTCGGGCTCCTCCTGCCGGTGCTCACGATCGCGGGCTTTCGGCGCATGAGGGCGCTCGACGAGGTGGCGACGCCGACGAGACAGCAAGTCCTGGTGGACGACGTGCCGATGTTCGCGCCGCTGTCGCTCGCCGCGAAGGAACGGCTCGCCACGAAGCTGTTCCCGCTCGACGTCCCCGCAGGTGAGACGATCGTGCGGGCAGGCGACGTCGGCGACCGCTTCTACATCGTCGACTCGGGCACGGTCCGGGTCGGGCTCGAAAACGGCGAGAAGGAGAGCGGCGCGGGCGACTACTTCGGCGAGATCGCGCTCCTCCGCGACGTGCCGCGGACGGCGACGGTGACGGCCGAGAGCGCAACGCGGCTGTACGCGCTGGAGCGCGCTGACTTCCTCGCAGCCGTCACGGGGCACGCGCTCGCGGAGGCTGCGGCACACGAGGTCGCCGACACGCGACTTGCCGGTGGAAGATTCCGGGTCCATCATGCGTCTGGAGAGGTGAGAGCGCCGCACGGGCGCAAAGATTCCGGAGGAGGACCCATGTCGGACGAGCTGCTTAACAAGGAGTTGCTCAAGAACGAGGAACTCGACGTCGAGGGCCACGTCAGGAAGCACGCCAACGACGAGCCCGCGTCCGAGGACAAGGACGAGGACGAGGTCGAGGCGCACGTTCGCAAGTCCAGCCCGCGCCACATCTAGGCACCGGCGCTGTCACACGAAGGCCCGGCGACTACGCCGGGCCTTTGCGTTTCTGCGTAGTTCAGACGACCAGGAGCGAGGGCCGGCCCGTCGCGACCGCTGCTAGCCTGGTCGTAGGGACGCGGTCAGCGCAGTCCCGTGAGATCCAGCTTCTCGTTCCTCCTTCGGCGGTTTCGGGTCTGCATCTCGAATCCCGAGTCGAAGGAGTCGAACCCCGTATGTCCCAATCGTTTGGTGCGCTCGGCGTGAGCGCGGAGGTCGAGCAGGCGCTCGCCGCCCGCGGCATCGTCGAGCCGTTTCGTATCCAGTCCCTCGTCGTCCCCGACGCGCTCAAGGGCCGCGACGTCCTCGGCCAGGCGCCAACCGGCTCGGGGAAAACGCTCGCCTTCGGGCTGCCGATCGTCGAGCTCGTCTCGCCAGGCGAGGCGGCCCCGGCCGCGCTCGTGCTCGCGCCGACACGCGAGCTCGCGCTTCAAGTGACCGAGGAGCTCATGCTGCTCGGCAAGCCAAAGGGCATTCGTGCGGCGGCCGCCTACGGCGGGGCCCCGGTCGGGCCGCAGGTGAAACGCCTGCGCGGCGCGCACGTCGTCGTCGCCACGCCTGGCCGCCTTAACGATCTAGTCCAGCGCCGCCTGATCTCCCTCGATCGCATCAGGATCCTCATCCTCGACGAGGCCGACCGGATGCTCGACATGGGCTTCCAGCCCCAGGTCGACCGGATCGTCCGGCGGCTGCCGGCCAAGCGTCAGACGATGCTCTTCTCGGCTACGCTCGACGGCCCCGTCGGCAAGCTTGCCCAGGCCTACACGATCAATCCGTCGCGGTTCGAGGCCGAGCTGCCCTCGCGCCATGCCGACGGCGAAGTCGAGCACGAGTTCGTTGCGGTCACCGACGCCGACAAGCTCGAGCGGCTGATCGACGTGCTCGGCGAGGAGCGGGGGCTCGCCCTCGTCTTCGTGCGCACGAAGCGCGGCGCCGACCGGCTCGTCCACAAGTTGCGCGCGCGGGGGGTCAAGGCGGCCGCGATGCACGGCGACATGTCACAAGGCGCGCGCGAACGGGCGCTCGAGCGCTTCCGTAGCGGCAAGGTGACGACGCTCGTCGCCACGGACGTCGCCGCCCGGGGCCTCGATCTCGACGCGATCAGCCACGTGATCAACTACGACCCGCCGGTGGACGGCAAGGGCTACGTCCACCGCGTGGGCCGGACCGGCCGCGCCGGGCGCTCCGGCCAAGGGATCACGCTCGTCCTACCCGAGCAGCAGGCAGATGTCAGCCGTGTCGCGACCATGCTCGGACACCGCGAGCAGTTCGAGGCGACGGGCATGAAGACCGCCCGGCCGAAGCTCCTGTACACAAGCCGTCGCGGTCGTCGCTCGAAGTGGTAGCGACGGTACGCTCTCGTACCTTCCGGTTGCTCACGCCTGCGCGGCAGCCGTGCGCTTGGCGCGCGATGCCAGCGCTTGCCGCTTCGTTGCTGACAGTTCGAGTTTCCTGAGCCGAATCGACTGCGGCGTAACCTCGACCGCTTCGTCGTCGCGGATGAACTCGAGCGACAGCTCGAGGGACAGGGGCCGCGGCGGAATCAAGCGCGCGAGCTCGTCCGCAGAGGCGGCGCGCATGTTCGTCAGCTTCTTCGGCTTCGACGCGTTCACGTCGAGATCGTTGTCGCGCGAGTTCTCGCCGACGACCATCCCTTCGTACAACTCGTCGCC
>DASQCM010000036.1:0-6044 GCA_035634675.1 Gaiellaceae bacterium | reverse complement strand
GACGTTTGAGCACGCGGCGTCGACCCACACGGGCACGTCGGCGATCTGGGGCAGCCGGTCGCGCTCGACTCCGAGCGCGGCGAGCAGCTCCTCGTCCCAGTCGTGCGTCGCCAGGTCGAGCAGTCCGCTCGACGAGGCCATTGAGACGCTCGTCTCGGGCACGCCGCGGATGTAGTCGGCGAAGGCGACGAACCACTCGGCGCGGCGGAAGATCTCGGGCTCCTCCTCGGCGAGCCATGCGAGCTTGGCCGGCCAGTACGAGGGATGGAGGAATGCACCGGTGCGCGCGTGAACCCGCTCGGCGTCCAACTGCTTCCCGAGCCGTTCGGCGGCGCCGGCGCTGCGCGTGTCGCGCCAGCCGAGGATCGGCGTGAGCGCGTTCCACTCGCGGTCGACGGCCACGAGGCTGTGCGCGAAACACGAGACCGCGTCCGGAACGTGCCCGTGCAAGACACGGTGGACGGCGGCGAAGACGTCGTCCGGATCCGCGCTCTCGTACGCCTCCTGGTGGAGCTTGCCGTGCGGCTCGCCACTCGGCTCGAAGTGCTGGGCTCGAACCGAGGACGTCCCGACGTCGAGCGCGAGCAGGCGGCTCAGTAGAGCACCTCGATCCCCTGCGCGAGCCAGGTACGGGCGCGGTCGACGTTCGGGCCGTCAGGCGCCAGCCGGACCGTGTCGAGCTGGAGCTCCGTCATCGTCAGTAGGGCCCGGCGCGGATCGGGCTCGGCCAGTGCCTCGTCGATCCGCTCCGCGAGCCGCTCGGGCTTGACCGAGAGCGGCTCGACCCTCGCCGCGAGGCGCTTCGCCGTCGGCTGGTGGACGCGGTTGAGCGCGTAGATGATCGCGAGCACGCGCTGCGCCGACTCGACGAGCCACTCCATGCGCGCGAGCGCGGTGTCCTCGCGCGCAATCGTGAGCAGGCCGGCGGGCGCGAAGCCGCCCCAGCGCTCCGCGGCTTCCTCGATCCGCTCGGCCGCGAGCTCGTCGGGATAGTAGGCGAGCCGTTCCTGCCAGCTCTCGAGGAGCCCGCTCGTCCGGAGCGGGACGGCGTTGGCGATCGCCTCCGCCGATCCGCCGGCCGCGAACGACTCATCCGCGAGCTCGCGAGACCACCAGATCGTCTCGACGGGCTGCCCGTCGAGGTAGCCGAAGATGCGCCGTGTCGGCGTCGCCGGATCGCCCCAGCTGTCCCGTTCCTCGAGGCCCGCGAGTCGCGCGAGCTCGAACGCCTCGGCCAGCGAGATCGGCTCCTCGGTGACGACGAGGATCTCGATGTCCGACACCTCGTCGGCCACGCCGCGCGAGACGCTTCCCGTGAGCACGACCTCGATCGCCTCGCGCGGAAGCGCGTCTGCGACGCGCTGGGCGAGCGCCCGCAGCTCCTCGCTCCTGGCCGTCGCCACGGGACCGAATCTACAGTGGCTCAGCCATGGCAGTCGTGATCGCCTCCAACCTGCGCAAGGAGCTCGCGGGCTCCGTCCTGTTCGACGGCGTCTCGTTCTCCGTCGAGCGGCGCGACCGCGTCGCGCTGTCCGGGCCGAACGGCGCCGGGAAGACGACGCTGCTTCGGATTCTCGCCGGCGAGACTGAGAAGCACGGCGGGGAGCTCGCGTTCGCGAAGGGGACGCGCGTGGCGCTGCACGACCAGCGCCCGCCGCTCGAGCAGGAGTTGACGCTGCGGGAGTACGTGCTCGCCGGCGCGCGCGACCTGGTCGCGCTCGAGGAGGAGCTGCGGCGGCTCGAGCAGGCAATGGCGGAGGGAGACCACGCGCAGGCGACGCTGAACCGCTACGCCGAGGCGCAGGCGCGGCTCGAGCACGCCGGCGGGTACTCGTGGCGCGATCGGGCGGCGTCCGTCGTGCGCGGGCTCGGCTTCGCGGAGGAGGACCTCGACCGGCCGCTGCGGACGTTCTCGGGCGGCGAGCTGACGCGCGCCTCGCTGGCGCGTGCGCTCGGCGGCGATCCCGACCTGCTCCTCCTCGACGAGCCAACGAACCATCTCGACGTTGCGAACCTCGAGTGGCTCGAGCGCGAGCTTGCCTCGCTCGACGCTGCGGTGATCCTCGTCGCCCACGACCGCTGGTTCCTCGAAGCGGTGACGACGGCGACGATGGAGCTCGAAGCTGGCCGCTCCACCTTCTTTCCCGGCCCGTGGCACGCATGGCGGCGGGAGAAGGCGGCGCGCGCGCTGCACGCGCAGAAGGAGGTCGAGCGCGTGCAGGCCGACATCGCCCGGCTCGATCGCTTCGTCGAGCGGTTCCGCTACAAGAAGAGCAAGGCGAAGCAGGCTCAGGCGAAGCTGACGCAGATCGACCGGCTCAAGGAGGAGCGCGCCACCGCCGCCGACGAGGTCGCCCTCCTCGCCCGTCGCACGCGCGGCCTCGGCTTCGAGTTCCTCAAGCCCGCGCGCAGCGGGCGCACGGTGGTCGAGGCCGATGGGCTCGACGTCTCCGTCGCAAGTAACAGACTGTTACTGAGTCAGGTGTCGTTCGCGCTCGAGCGGGGTGAGCACGTGGCGCTGGTGGGCCCGAACGGCTCCGGCAAGACGACGCTGCTCGAGAAGCTCGTTCGGGAGGACGGCCTGCGGATCGGCCACGGCGTCGAGGTCGGCTACTTCTCGCAGCAGGAGATGGAGCTCGACACGCGCGGCTCGGTGCTCCAGTGCGTGCAGACCATGACCGGCCTCTCGCGGCCCGACGCGCAGTCGCTGCTGGGGCGCTTCCTCTTCTCCGGCTGGGATGCCCACGAGAAGCAGGTCGCGGTGCTCTCGGGCGGCGAGCGGCGGCGGCTCGCGCTGGCCGTGACGGTCGCCTCAGGCGCGAACTTCCTCGTACTGGACGAGCCCACGAACCACCTCGACCTCGAGAGCCGTGAGGCGCTTGAAGCCGCGCTCGACGCGTTCCCCGGCACCGTGCTGCTCGTCTCGCACGACCGCGCGCTGCTCGACGCGATCGCTGAGCGCACCCTCGCGATCGAGGACAAGGAGCTGCACAGCTACGACGGAGGCTGGGCCGAGCTGCTGCGCAGGCGCGAGGAACGCGCCGCGCGCGAGAAGCCGAAACCACCGCCGCCGCCGGTGGAGCGTCCGAAGCAGGCGCCGAAGCCCAAGCCCTCCGCTTCGAAGAAGCGCCGCCCGGGCGAGCTCGAGCGCATCGAGGCGGAGATCGCGGCGCGTGAGGCGGAGGTGGCGCAGCTCGAGGCGAAGCTGGCCGACGACTGGACCGACGTGGACGTCCTCGCCGCGCACAAGCGGAGCCGCGACGCGCTCACGGCGCTGCTCGCGCGCTGGGAGCAGCTGTTCGACACCGCACAGGCCGGGGACTAGGCTGGCTCAGTGGCTCGGCTAGCCGCACTCGGCGCTGTCGTCGCTGTAACAGCCGTTCTTGCAGCCGCTGCGACTGCGGCGCATTCACCGAAGGCGCTCCGACACTCGATGTTCACTGCGGCGCGCGCCCAGCGCTCGGTCCACTACGTGAGCCACTCGGCCATTCAAGGCAACACGATCGTCGTGGGCGACGTCGGGCGGACGCGCGGCATCCAGCACATCACATACGCGACCGGGGGCAAGACCGGGCACGCCACGATCGTCGTCGCGAACAAGACGGCGTACGTCCACGGCGATGCGTTCACGCTCCACGGCTTCATCGGCTTCCCGCGTAAGCAGGCCTCCCGGTACGCGAACGTCTGGGTCAAGGTGCCGCAGCAGAGCCACCTCTACGCGTCCGTGGCCGACGCAGTCACGCTTCCGTCCTTCCTCGCGGAGATCTATCCCAAGACGAACCTCAAACGCCAGACGCGGAGCGTTCACGGCATCCCGCTCGTCGGCGTCCAAGGCTCGACCCGGCACCACGGGATCCCCTTCCTCGAGGCGGTCTTCGTCCGTACGGGCGGCAAGCCGCTGCCGGTCGTCGAGATCGAGGTGGCGCCGTCCGCGGACTTCAAAGCCGTCACCGCGATGGGCCGCTGGAACGAGCCGCTGCACATCGGCATCCCGCGGCACGCTGTCGTGTACGTGGGTTCGGGCGGCACGACCGCGTAGCCCCGGCGCCGCGCCGGCCTACGCCCAGAACCGCTCGAAGGCCGAGTCGAGCGGCACGGCCGTCACCTCCTGCCACTGGCCGTCGCGGCAGCGGATCACGAACGCCTGGTCGACGTCGAGGTCGATCCCGTTGCGGTGGCCCGTCGCGCGATAGATCGCAACGGCCCAGTCGTCGTCCGCGAACACCGTGTGGAGGCGGCTGCGGTACGTACCGCCGGTCTCGGTGCCGGTGCGGCGGAGGAACTCGACCACCGCGCGGCGTCCGTGGTACTCGCCGCTCATCACCGTGTTGCCGGGGACGCGCCAGACGACATCGCGCGCGAGCGCAGCCGAGATGACCATCGGGTCCTTGCCGAAAGCGGCGAAGACGCGGCGCGTGAGGGCGGCGTTGGGATGCTCCGCCTCGGTCACGCTTCCCCGGCGAGGGTCGCCACGACGGCCTCGGCGATCACCTTCAGCGGTCGGCCCGACGCCTGGCTCGCCCTGCGCAGGCGCGCGAACGCCTCCTCTTCGCTCAGCCGCTCCTTCTCCATGAGGAGCCCCTTTGCCCGCTCGATGACCTTTCGCGCGGCGAGCGCGTCGGAGAGAGACTCGGCCTCGGCTCGCAGGGCCTGCAGCTCGTCGTGCCGGGCGCGCGCTGCGGCGATCGCCGGGAGGAGGTCCTGCTCGCGGAACGGCTTCACGAGGTAGCCGAACACGCCCGCTTCGACCGCGCGCGAGACGAGCTCGTCCTGGCCGTACGCCGTCAGCATCACGATCGGGATCGGGCGCTCGTCGAGGATCCGCCGCGCCGCTTCGATCCCGTCGAGCTTCGGCATCTTCACGTCCAGCACCGCGAGGTCTGGGTGCTCGGCGCGCGCGAGTTCGACCGCCTCCTCGCCGTCCTTTGCCTCGGCGCACACCTCGAAGCCGGCGCGCTCGAGGAGGTCGCGCAGGTCGAGGCGGATGATGGTCTCGTCCTCGGCGAGGAGGATCCTCACGTCGCCATCCTCGCGTTTCGGAGGCGGATACCGCTGAAGCCGAGGGTCGACGCGATCACGTCGTTCCAGAGACCGAGCAGGTCGGGATCTGTGTGCAACGGGATCCCGGCTTCTTCGTGGCAGGCTAAGAGGTCGCCGAGCTCGACGAGCTCGAGCGGCTCGACCGCGTCCGTCGAGATCCAGAAGCGGTCCTCGTTCTCGACGAACGGCTGCTCCGGCATCCGGTAGGCGACCACCCGGGCTCTCCGCATCGGCTCGAGCCAATCCGGTTCCACGACATGAACGCGCCGCGACCGGTCGCCGCCGAGGAAGCGATAGACGTCGTCGTCAGTCGTCCCCGAGTCGGCCCAGAAGGTCGCGCGCGGGCATTCGCGCGGGAACCAGTAGAGCGGCAGCAGCCGGGTGCCGATCGCCCAGACCTTCCCCTCGCGCGGCTCGAAGCGGCGGATTGCCGGCTCCTCGCTCACGTGCCAGAGCGCGTGCGGTCCCTCTCCGCGGTAGCCCGGCGGCGCCTCCCTCACTGCAGCGAGCGGAGCAGGTCGGCGGGCTCGGGCCAGTGGAGGAGATCGGCCGCATCCTCGCGCGAGAGCCAGCGGTAGCCGTCGTGCTCCCAGTCGAGTGCCGGCTCCCATGCCTCGGGCGCCTCCACGACGAAGCACTCGACGTGAACCTTGTCGTAGACGAATGAGCTGTCGAGCGGCTCGACGCGGGAGGTGAGCCCGGTCTCCTCCTGAAGCTCGCGGGCGGCCGCGGCGGCGAACGTCTCTCCGTCCTCGACGCCGCCGGCGATCAGGTGCCAGTACGCGTCGTTCTCCGGCGAGCGGTGCACGACGAGGTAATCCTCGCCTCGCCTCACGACGATCATCACCTCCTGCGTCCTCACGCCGGGAACACCACCTCGGCGCGCGGGCCGGCGAGCGCGAAGGTGCCGTGCAGCTCGTCGGCGACGAGCGCGCGCACGATGGAGAGCCCGGTGCCCGCGCCGGCACCGTCGGCGCCGGAGCCTTCGTCCGCGATGGCGAGGA
>DASQCM010000035.1:0-14624 GCA_035634675.1 Gaiellaceae bacterium | reverse complement strand
CCTCACGCGGCGTCGCTGCGTCAGGCTTTCGCCCATTGCGCAAGATTCCCTACTGCTGCCTCCCGTAGGAGTCTGGGCCGTGTCTCAGTCCCAGTGTGGCTGATCGTCCTCTCAGACCAGCTACGGATCGTCGCCTTGGTGGGCCATTACCCACACCAACAAGCTAATCCGCCGCGGGCTCGTCCCCGACCGGAGGCCGAAGCTACCTTTTCCGGCCGGCCCGAAGGCCGGACGGGGTATCCGGTATTAATCCGGGTTTCCCCGGGCTATCCCAGTGTCGAGGGTTGATTACCCACGTGTTACTCACCCGTTCGCCGCTGTCCCCAGGGCCGAAGCCCTGGTTCTCGCTCGACTTGCATGTATTAAGCGCGCCGCCAGCGTTCGTCCTGAGCCAGGATCAAACTCTCCGTGAAGTTGGTTGCCCGATCGAAACCGGGCAGTCTTTTTCACCTTGAGCTTGAGCTCAAAGTCAGTCCTCTGATCGAGGACTAGACAGGTTGTTGATTCGCCGCTCCGGCAAGCCGGATCGGCGTCTCGACGTAAACGCACGCTGTTGAGTTTTCAAGGACCGGACCCTTGCTGACGGCACAAAAAAGGCCTCGCATCGCGCCAGAGGCCTCGGGACTTGCTGGACTTCCACTTGGGGAATCCTCCTGAGGCTCTCCGTTTTGGTCGCTTGCAGGGACTTTTCAGCGCCGCCCTCTCGGGCAGCCGGGGAAGTGTAGCAGGGTCCGCGTGCGCGTCAAGCGGCTCCGTTGAGCCGAACGAAGCGCCTCTTGCCCGCCTGAAGGACCGTCCCTTCGAGGCGCGTCCGCGGCACGTCTATCTCGTTCACAGACTCACCGTCTACCTTCACCCCGCCCTGCGCGATCAGGCGGCGTGCCTCGCTCGTGGAGAGGCCGAAGGCGTCGGCAAGAAGCGCCGGCAGATGGACGGGATCGTCCGCCGGTAGCACGCGCTCGGAGACCTCCTCGGGAGCCTCGCCTCGGCGCACCACGCGCGTGAAGTGCTCCTCGGCCTGCCGTGCCGCTTCCTCGCCGTGGGACCGCGCGACGATGAAACGTGCGAGTTCGAGCTTTGCCTCGAGCGGATCTCCTTGAGGCAGGGGACGCTCCGCGACGAGGGTCCACCACTCCTCGAGCTGCGAGTCGGGGATGCGCATCGTCCGTCCGAACATCTCCTCCGGTGGCGCCGTGAGCGGGATGTTGTTCCCGACGGACGAGCTCATCTTCTCGCCGTCCCATGAGAGCAGGAGCGGCGTCGTCAGGACGACCTGCGGTTCCAGCCCGTACGCTTCCATGACCTCTCGGCCTGCGAGCAGGTTGTAGAGCTGGTCGGTGCCGCCGAGCTCGACGTCGGCGTCCACGGCGACGGAGTCGTACGCCTGCATGAGCGGGTAGAGCAGCTCGGAGATCGAGATGGGCTCGCCGGCGCGGTAGCGCTTGTCGAAGTCGTCGCGCTCGAGCATCCGCGCAAGCGTCACGATGCGGCCCAGCCTCACAACGTCGGCGTATGAGAGCGTCGAGAGCCACTCGCCGTTGTAGCGCACCTCGAGCAGCTCGGGATCGTCGCGCAGGATGACCTTCGCCTGGTCGAGGTAGAGCTGGGCGTTGGCGTCGATCTCCTCGCCCGAGAGGATCGGCCGTTCCGTCGAGCGCCCGGACGGATCGCCGATTCGCGTCGTGTAGTCGCCGACGATGAGGACTCCCATATGGCCCTCGTCCTGGAAGGCGCGCATCCGCTGGAGCGGGATGCCGCGGCCGACGTGAATGTCCGGCGAGGTGACGTCGATGCCGAACTTGACGCGCAGCGGCCGACCGAGCTTCAGCTTCGCCTCCAGGCCGCCCGCCGGTAAGACGTCGACGGCATTGCGGGTCAGCTCTTCGATCGGCACGAGGTGATCCTAGAAGCGGCGGCTGAGGAACGGTGAGCCGGCGAGCCCGTAGCGCCACGGCTGCTCGACCGCGCGCGTGATCCCGATCCGCGTGCCGACAGCGAGTGCCGGCTCGGACTCGCGCGCGAGGAGCTCGAACGGCGGCTCGTCGAGCGGCAGTCCGTCCTGGGCGCGCGTGATCCCCAGCGCCTGGCAGAGCTTGCCGGGACCGGAACAGAGCGCGCGCGCCGCCTCCACCCCGCGCCGCTCGCGCATCGCTTCGAGCCCGTGCGTCGGCTCGAGCGCTCGCACGAGCGCCGCCTCCGCCCGTTCGCCCGGGGAACAGACGAGATTGAGGCACCAGTGGACTCCGTACGACCGGTAGACGTAGGCGTGGCCGGGCGGCCCGAACATCGCCGCCGTGCGCGCCGTTGGGCCGCGGAAGGAGTGGCTCGCGGGGTCGTCCCGGTCGTAGGCCTCGACCTCGACGATCACGCCGCCGACACCGCCGAAGAGGAGCGTCGCGCCGATGAGCTCCGGCGCGATCTCGTGCACCGAGCGCGCGAAGTACTCGCGCGTGAGCCGCTCCCCCGCCACGCGTCGCGCGCTAGAACAGCTGCTCGGGATCCCCGGGCTTCGACGTCTTCTCGAGCACGCGCCGCGCGCGCCGCCCGAGGTCACGCACGTCGAACGACCCCTCGTCGACCGCCTTCGCGACCCGCTCCGCGAGGTCGAGCGCATCGTCGAACGCCGCGCTCGCCGCCGCGGAGTCCTGTCCCATGTCGTGGAGGATCGTGCGCTCGGTGCGGCCGGCGAGGATCGGCTCCGCAACCCCTTCGATCCAGACGCGCGTCCGACGCCCGCCGCCGCGCTCGTCACCCGTGATCGGCTCGAGCGCGTAGATCCGGTCCGCGCGCGCCCACTTGCCGAAGCCGAGGAAAACCATCCGCGCGCCGTCCGTCATGCGTCGATCATCTCACTGCAGGGCGGCGCTGAGAACCTCGGCCACGCGCTCCTGCGCCGACGCCTCGATGCCCGTGAAGAACGGGAGTGCGAGCGAGCGCGAGCTGACGTCCTCGGCGACCGGGCAGAGCCCCTCCACGAAGCCGAAGCGCTCGCGCATGTACGGCTGCAGGTGGATCGACGGGAGGTAGCGGTTGTATCCGATCGACTCGCGCTCGAAGGCGGCGATCACACGCTCGCGCGCCGCGGCGTCCGACAGGAGCACGACGTAGACGAACCACGATCTCGTGTGCGTTTCGTCGTCGGCCACGGGCAGCTCCACTCCGTCGATGTCCCGCAGCAAGTCTCCATAGCGCTTCGCGGCCTTGCCGCGAAGCGCCAGGATCTCGTCGAGGCGCTCGAGCTGGCCGATCCCGAGCGCGGCCGCGACGTCCGAGAGCCGGTAGTTGAAGCCAAGGCGGACGTGCTCGAGCCAGCCGCCCGGCTCCGGCCGGCCCTGGTTGCGCAGGGAGCGGATCAGGTGCCACTCCTCCTCCGAGTGCGTGATCACCATCCCGCCCTCGCCCGTCGTGATTTGCTTGTTCGGATAGAAGGCGAAGACCGCCGACGTGCCGTGCGAGCCGAGCGTCGCGCCGCGGTACTCGGCGCCGAGCGCCTCGCAGGCGTCGTCGATCAGGGCCAGCCCGTGGCGGTCGGCGATCGCGCGCAGCTCGCGGAGCTCGCACGGGTAGCCGTAGATGTCGACCGCGACGATCGCCTTCGTCCGCTCGGTGACTGCGGCCTCGACGGCGGCGGGATCGAGGTTGAGGGTCCGCCGGTCGATGTCCGCGAACACGGGGATCCCACCCTCGTAGAGGAAGCAGTTGGCGCTCGCCGCGAACGAGTACGGCGACGTGATCACCTCGTCGCCGGGGGCGATCCCCGCGGAGATGCAGAGCAGATGCAGACCGGTCGTGCCGGACGAGACTGCGGCGGCATAGGGCGCGCCGACGCGCTCCGCGAGCAGCTCCTCGAAGCGGTCGATCGTCGGACCGAGCGAGAGCCGGCGCGAGCGGAGCACCTCGAGCACGAGCTCTTCCTCCCGCTCCCCGAGGTACGGCCCCGAGAGCGGGACCGACTCCACTTCCTGCCTCACGCCGTGTGCTCGGCCGCCGCGTTCGGGGCAGGAGCGAACTCGAGCCACTGGCTCCACCGCTCGCTCCGCCCGTGCACGGTGTCGAGGTACGCCTCCTGGATCTCCTGCGTGACCGGGCCCGGGGACCCGATGACCTGATCGTCGACCTCGCGGATCGGCGTAACCTCGGCGGCCGTTCCGACCATGAACACCTCGTCGGCGAGGTACAGGTCGGTGCGGATGATCGGCTTCTCGACGACGCGGTGGCCGAGATCCTGCGCGATCTGGATCACGGTGTCCCGCGTGATGCCGACGAGGATCGAGGCCGCGAGGTCCGGCGTGTAGATGACGCCGTCGCGGACGAGGAAGATGCTCTCGCCGGATCCGTCGGCCACGTAGCCGTCGCCCGTGAGCAGAATCGCCTCGTCGTAGCCGGCCCGGTTGGCCTCACCGACCGCGAGCATCGAGTTGAGGTAGACGCCCGTCGCCTTGGCGACGTGCGGGATCACGTTCGGGCCGACGCGCTCCCAGCTCGAGACCTTCGCGCGAATTCCATTCCGCTGCCCCTCCTCGCCGAGATAGGCCCCCCAGGGCCACGACATGATCGCGACGTCGACCGGGTTCCCGACCGCCGAGACGCCGAGCTCGCCGTAGCCGACGAAGGCGATCGGCCGGAGGTAGCACGCAGGCAGCTCGTTGGCGCCCACGAGGTCCCAGGTCGCGGTCCGCAACTCCTCGACCGAATAGGGAAGCTCGATGTAGAGGAGCTGGGCCGAGCGCTGCAGGCGCTCGAGATGGTCGGTGAGGCGAAAGACGGACGTGCCGCGCTCGGTCTCGTAGGCGCGAATCCCCTCGAAGACACCGGAGCCGTAGTGGAGCCCGTGGGTCCCGACGTGGATCGTCGCATCCGCCCAGTCGACCAGCTCGCCGTTCATCCAGATCTTCTTCGTCTCGCGCATGTGCGGCCGTTCCCTTTCGGTCGGTGGCTGGCTTGCAAATCGTACCCGGACGGCTTAACGGAGCCCTAAGTCAGGTCAGCGGCACGGGCCTGTGTAATGCGGACGAGATCGACTGGCGAGATGCCCGCCATGTGCTGTTCCGACCCCGCTCCGATCCAGACGAGTTCATGCACGAGAAGCTCCCGGGAGATCAGCACCTGAGAGACGGCGGGAGCCGGGAAGGGCGCAACGCCGCCCGGCTCGAACCCGGTCGCGGCGAGCACCTCGTCGGGCCGGGCGACGCGGCCGCCACGAGCTCCTGCGGCAGCCGCGACCTTGGTCTCGTCGGCGCGGCGGTCGCCGGGGACTAGCGCCAGCGTCGGACGGCCGTCGCAGATGAACAGCAGCGTCTTGACGATCTCCGCCCGGGAGCTACCGACCGCCTTGGCCGCGGCGCTCGCGGTCGGCGTTCCCTCCGGGAACTCCTCGACCCGGGCGTCCACGCCGGCACGCCTGATCGTGTCGACGACGCGCTGTACGGGCTCCGGCCAGCGTTCCACGGCCGGACCGTATCGCGGCGCAACCGGACGCCGCTGTTGGCCGTTCTGAAATCGGGAGACGACAAGATCGAAGGGAGACGAGCGGTGACCGAGCAAGAGCGGCGCGCCTTGAACGAGGCGCTGTTCCGGGATGTGAACGAGCGAATCGCGGCGAGCACGCAGCGCGTCGACGAGAACCGAACCGAGTTCGTGTGCGAGTGCGCGGATCCGAACTGCACCGACCGTGTGCCCGCCACGCTGGCCGAGTACGAAAGCGTGCGGGAGCAGTCCACGACCTTCCTCCTCGCGCCGCGCCACGCCGAGCCCGAGATCGAGCACGTGGTCGCGGATCGAGGACGCTTCCACGTCGTAGAGAAGGTTCAAGCTGCCGTGCGTCGGGCCGTCACACGCCTCGACCGGCGCCAGAGACCAGCACCGAGCGAGACCTAGTCTGCGACGGGTCCGAGCTCAATGACGCGTGCGTCGTCAAAGCCCTCGCCTCGGAGCCACTCGACAAGCTCGGCAGGCGGCACCGAGTCGACGGTCAGGGCCATCAGCGCCTTGCCGCCGCGGCGGCTCCGGGAGACCGTCATGCCGGCGATGTTGATGCCGGCCTCGCCGAACTTCGTCCCCACCCGGCCGATCACGCCCGGGACATCGTCGTAGCGGCAGAGCACGAACAGGGGCGCAAGCTCCAGCTCGATCTCGAAACCGAGGATGTTGACGAGCCACGGGCGGTTGTCGCTGCCGATCGTCGTGCCGGCGACCTGGACGCGACCTCCTCCGTCCTTGAGCTCGACGCGAACGAGGTTCGTGTAGTCGCGCGCCGACCGCGACCGCTGCTCGTGCACCTCGATGCCACGCTCCGCTGCGATCAGCGGCGCATTGACGTAGTTGACGGGCCGGTCGGCTCGCCCCTGGAACGCGCCGTTGAGGGCCGCGACAGTCAGCAGGCGGGTGTCGTAGTCCGCGAGTCCTCCGTACACGGTGATCGCTATCTCCTTGGCGACGCCGTCCGCGAGCTCCATCGCTATTCGCCCAAGTCGGGCCGCAAGCGGCACATAGGGGCCAAGCACCTCGAGCTCCTCGGTGCCGATCGCCGGGATGTTGACCGCGTTCGTCACGACCCCGCCGTCGAGCGCGGCGGCGACCTGCTCCGCGACGATGAGACCCGCCCGGTCCTGCGCCTCGCCCGTCGAGGCCGCGAGGTGCGGGGTGACCACGACGTTGTCGTGCTCCAGCAGCGGGCCGGAGTAGGGCTCGCTCGAGAACACGTCGAGCGCCGCGCCGGCGACGCGGCCGGAGCGGAGCGCCTCGAGCAGCGCACCCTCGTCGAGCAGCTCGCCGCGCGCCGCGTTGACGACGCGGACCCCGGGCCTCATCGCATCGAACGCGGCCGCGCCCACCGAGCCGCGCGTCTCGGCCGTGAGCGGGAGGTGGAGCGTGACGAAGTCCGCGGTCGCGTACACGTCCTCGGGCGTCTCGACGCGCTCGGTGCCGAGCTCGCGGAAGCGCTCGGCCGCCACATACGGGTCGTAGGCGACAATGCGCATCCCGAGCCCGAGGGCCCGCCGAGCCACCTGCTGCCCGATCCGGCCGAAGCCGAGCACCCCGAGCGTCTTGCCGGCAAGCTCGGTGCCGCCGTACGAGCTGCGCTCCCAGCGCCCCTGCTTGAGCGCCGCGTGCGCCTGCGGGATGTTGCGCGCGAGCGCGACGAGGAGACCGATCGTGTGCTCCGCCGCGGAGACGACCGTGGACTCGGGTGCGTTCGCGACGATGATCCCGCGCCGTGTCGCGGCCTCGACGTCGACGTTGTCGACGCCGACCCCCGCGCGCCCTATCACCTTCAGGCGCGCCGCGCGCTCGATCACCTCCGCGGTCAGCTTGGTCGCGGAGCGGATGACGATCGCCTCGTAGCCGCCGATGATCTCGTCGAGGGCGCTCTCGGCGTCGACATCCACGTCGAACCGCGACCGCAGCAGGTCGACGCCTGCGTCCGAGATCGGCTCCCGAACGAGAACCCGGGCCGTCACGCGCGCGAAGGCTCGGGAGCCTCGAACGCCTCGACGGCCGCCGTGACCGCGACGCCGCGCTCAACATCGGCGCCGAGGTCGGCGAGCACCAGCTCGACCGCCGCGATCTGGGTCGTGATGTCGAAGACGTCGAACCAGCCGATGTGGCCGAGGCGGAAGATCTTTCCCTTCAGCTCGCCTTGTCCGTTAGCGATCGTGATCCCGAATCGGTCGCGCAGCGCTTTCACGACGTCGGTGCCGTCGACGCCAGAGGGAGCGCGAACGGCCGTCACTACTGCGCTTCGGTCCTCGTCGGGCGAGAAGAGCTCGAGCCCGAGCGCCTTGACGCCTGCGCGCGTCGCCCGCCCGAGACGGACGTGGCGGTCGAAGGAGGCATCGAGCCCTTCCTCGAGGAGTAGCCCCAGCGCGACGTCGAGCCCACCGACGAGCGAGACGGGAAGCGTGAACGGCGCGTCGAGCGTCCGCTGTGCCTTGCGCGTCCGCTCCCAGTCGAAGTAGAAGCGCGGCGAAGAGCCCACCCGATCGAATGCAGCCTCGGAGACCGCGGCGAGGCCGAGGCCCGGCGGGGTCATGAGCGCCTTCTGCGAGCCGGACACGACCACGTCGAGTCCCCACTCATCCGTCTCGCACGGCACGGCGCCGAGGCTCGAAACGGCGTCGACGACAACCAGCGAGCCGGCCTCCTTCGCCGCCGCCGCCAGTGAGCGCACGTCCGCGACGACGCCGGTCGAGGTCTCGGACTGCACGATCCAGACGGCCTTCGCCTCGCGCTCGCGCAGGCGCCCGCGCAGGTCGTCGGCGTCGGGCGTCTCTCCCCACGCGTAGCGGAGAACCTCTACGTCGGCACCGAACGCCGCGGTCATCGCGACCCAACGCTCGCCGAAGCTCCCGGCCGAGACCACGAGATGCGGCTCGCCGGGCGAGACGAGGTTGGCGACGGCCGACTCGAAAGCGCCGGTGCCGGAAGCGCCGAACAGTAGGACGTCGTTCTCGGTCCGGCATACCTCGTGCAGTCGGTCGAGGACGCGCTCGTACACCGGGAGAAAGTCCGGGCTGCGGTGGTGGACGACCGGAGCGCCGATCGCCGCGAGGACTTCCGGCGGCACCGGCGTCGGACCCGGCGTGAACAGGTACCGCTTCCGCACGTTTCGAGACTAACGAGAGGGGCGGAGCACCGTATGCGAGCGGGCCGAGATCGATCCGCCGCCGGCCATGCCCTGCATCCAGTCGTGGGGCTGCGGTGCCGGCCCCGCGCCGGGGGCCTCGCTCCCGAGCAGGACGCGGGTGAGCGCCCCGGTCTCGTGCAGCAATTCGTCGAGCGCAGCGGTGATGTCCTCCGCGCCGACCCGCTCGCGGCCGGCTTCTAGAGCTCCGACCGCCGCTTTCCGGAGTAACTCTCGGAAGAAGGACGCGGTCATTCCCTCGGTCCGTCCGACCGCGTCGTCGAACACCCCCGGGTCGAGATCGAGCCCACGCCCATACAGCTCGAGCAGCCGCCGCCGTTCGGCCGCCGCGGGCAGCGGGATCTCGAGCGCGAGGTCGACACGCCCCGGTCGCGCCGCGAGCGCGGGCTCGAGGGCGTCGGGTCGGTTCGTCGTCAGGACGAAGGCGACGTCGGCATCAGCGGCGAGGCCGCTCATCTCGTTCATCAGCTCGAACAGGACCGGGCTGGAGCCGAACGGTCCGAACGATCGCTCCTGGGCGACGAGGTCGACGTCCTCCAGCACGACGACGGCCGGCGCGAGTCGGCGCGCGAGATTCCCGAACGCGCCGACGAACCCCAGGCTCGGGCCGGAGAGGACGACGACGGTCGCGTCCGTGAGCAGGCCCGTGAGGTAGCGGACGGTGTGGGTCTTACCTGTGCCGGGCGGGCCCCAAAGTAGGAGGCCGCGCGCGAGGTGGCGGCCCTTCGCGAGGAGCTCCTCCCTGTACTGGGTCGGGCCGACCACGTGCCGGACGACGCGGTCGAGCAGGCCCTCGGGAAGAACGAGCTCGGAGGCATCCATGTCGGGACGCTCGAGGAAGACGACTCTGCGCGAGCCGCCCCGGTCGACCTCGATCGTCAGGAGCTGACCGCGGAAGACGTCGTGCTCCTCCATCAGCCGGCGCAGATCCGCAAGGAAGCCCGAGGCGAGCTCGGGATCTCGGGCGGCCGCCTGCACGGTGAGGCCTCCTTGACCCGGCCCGTGCGGGTCGCCCTTCTGCACGAACACCGCGATCGGGCCGTCGGGCGACGTCACGAGCAGCACCGCCCAGACGAGACAAGGGAGCGTTCGTCCGGGCCCGACGGGCGCGTTCACGTACTCCGGCGGGCCGATCCCCCAGTGCTGGTTCGCCATCAGATCTCCGAGACCGAGGCCGGGGTAATGACCCCCACCGAGCCCGGTAACGCCGAGAACCCGTCCCTCCCAGCCGGGCCGGCCGAGCACGGCGTCGAGAGCGAGCTGGAGGTTCGGCAGCTCGAAGTCGGAGAGCTGCTCGGCGTGCACCACCAGCTCGTCCTCGGAGAGCCCGAGATGCTCGCGGATCGGCGCGCCCACAGGATCGCTCGAGCGAGGCGACTCCTCGAGCAGCTGGCGCACGAGAGCGGCAAGGTCGTGTCGCAGTTCCGGCGTCTCGCTCACCGCGCTTACTGTACGCACGTGGACGCGCTCGTGGCCTTCGCCGCCGCCCTGCTCGCGTTCCGGCTCGCCGGCCTGCTCGCCGCGCGCTACAGGAGGAGTGGACGGCCGGAGTTGCTCGCCTGGTCGGCGGGCCTCGCCGCGTACGCAGTCGCCGCGGCCGCGATCGCATGGGGCGAGGCCGCGGGCTGGGACGACCGCGCCTTCCGCGTCTACTACGCGGCCGGCGCCCTCCTTACCGCGCCCTTACTCGGCGCCGGCTCGCTCCTTCTCGCCGGACGCCGCCGCGCTGCGCCGGTCGCGCTCGTCTACGCCGGCCTCGCCCTCGGCGTCGCACTCGCCGTCCCTGTGCACGGGACGTTCGCGGCACACGGGATCCCAGCGGCCCAGGACCACCTCGCTTTTCTCCCGGCTCGCCTGCTCGCAATCGTCGCGAACGTGGCGGGAACGCTCGCCGTCGTGGGCGTCGCACTGCGCTCGATCCGGCGGCGACCGCTTGGCAACAGCCTGATCATCGCGGGTATCGCGGCGGCGGCGCTTGGGAGCGGCCTCGCCGGGCTCGGAGCCGCCGGAAGTGGCCTCGGAATTGCAATCGGAGTGTTACTTCTTTATGCAGGTTTTATTGCGCCGGCCCACATTTCAGCGCTTTCTTGGCCAAGATTCGCGCCTCATTGAGTTACGAGCGTTGCCTTAACAAAGCACAAACGTGGCGTCTGTAGCTACCCTCCCGCAACCGATCGCATAAGCCGCGCCGAGCGGTGCACCTGCGGCATTCCCGCCCGTTCGGCCAACGACTTGCAATCGACCTTGGGAGGAACGTTTGCGGCGCACCATATTTGCCTGCGGGCTTGTGCTCGCGTTCGCAGGCCTGACCACTGCGGCTGCCGCCGCCGTGGGCTCCGGCACAGCACGGGCCACGGCCGGCACCAATCCAGCAACGACGACAACGACGACGACCACCGCCCAGGCGGCGACGACCGCGGACGTGAAGCGCCCGGGAGGCCACGCAATCGCCTACTGGACGCGCCACATCCGTCGGTCCCGCGCCGGCACGAGGCGCTGGCTGGCCGTGATCCAAGGTGGCCCGGCGAGGACGAGCGCCTCACGGCGCCACCTCTCGGCGCTCTCGTACGCGCGACTCCCGCACCTGGCGCGGGTCTGGCGGCACCGTGAGCACGCGGCCTGGTGGCGGGCCAACCATCCGCCGGAGCTCCGGGGATGGAACTGCATCCACCAGTACGAGGGGAGCTGGACGGATTCCAGCGCCCCGTACTACGGCGGCCTGCAGATGGATCTGGGCTTCCAGGCGACGTACGGCGGCTGGCTCCTCCGCCATCGCGGGACGGCCGATCACTGGAGCCCGCTCGAGCAGATCTGGACCGCGGTGCGCGCCTGGCGCGTCCGGGGCTTCTCTCCGTGGCCCAGCACCGCGCATTACTGCGGCATGTACTAGAAGCGTTTCTCGCTCAACCAAGCCTGATGACGGCCCGTGACAGCGGGCCGTTGTCATGTTGGCAGCGTTTTGACTTGACAAAGACATCATTGTGATGTCATAGTGCCGTCCATGCAGATCGACGGTCACATCCAGGCGCTCCGGGAGGACCTCGTGCGCGTCGCCGCCGTCGGCGACGAATCGACTACGCGCGCGGCGAATCTCCTCTCGGTCGCGATCGAGGCGTCGCTGGAGCGGCGGATCCAGGACGTCCTTGCCGAGGCGGCACTCGAGCTCAATGCGCAGCTCGACGCCGCCCATGTCGAGGTCCGCATCGCCGGCCGCGACCCGGAGCTCGTGCTCGTCCGCGAGGACGGCACCATCCCGGAGCCGGTCGACGAGGCCTTCTCGGCCCGGATCACCCTGCGACTCCCCGACAGCCTCAAGCAGCGCGTGGAGTCCGCCGCCGCCCGCGAGGGCGCGTCCGTCAACACATGGCTCGTCCAGGCGCTCCAGCGCGCGGTCGAGCCGCGTCGCTCCAGTTCCACGTCCGGTAGCCGCAACCGCCTTACCGGTTACGGCCGCACCTGAGAGGAGGAGACATGTTCGCCAGCTACCACTATCCCCCCGAGCACGAGCAGCGCTCGCTCCGCCCCGACCGGCGCCCGCTTCCGCGCGCCAACGAGATCCGGCTCCGCGTCAAGCGCATGGCGAGCCGCCAGGGAGCCTGAGCATGATCGAGCAGACCTTCCACACTCCCCTCCCGCTCACGCTCGAGGTCTCGATTCCGAGCGGCAACATCGAGGTGGAGACGGCCGAAGGCGAGGAGACGTTCGTCACCGTCACCGGCGACGAGCGGCTGCTCGAGCACGTCGAGGTTCGCCATGACGGGAACCGGGTGGTCGTCAACTTGCGCGACAAGGGCAAGCTCGGCATCTCGTTCTCACTCGGTTCCCTCGTCTTCGGCAACGCCGGCCTCCGGGTCGAGGCGCGGGTACCGCACGGCGCCGGCGTCAAGGTCAAGACGGCCTCTGCGGACACGCAGATCGCCGGACAGCTCGAGGCGCTCGACGTGAACTCGGTGTCGGGCGACGTGCAAGTGAGAGGGGACGTGACCGAGAACGCAACGGTGAAGAGCGTCAGCGGCGACGTCGACCTCGAGCGGGTGCACGGTGACGTATCCGTCCAGACCGTCTCGGGCGACCTGCGGGCCCGGGGAATCGCCGGCTCGGCCGACGCGAAGTCGGTCTCGGGCGACATCCGCCTGGAGTCACTCGCCGCCGGCGACGTGCGCTTCAACAGCGTTTCGGGCGACATCGAGATCGGCATTGCGCCGGGATCCCTGCTCGATGTCGATGCAGGCTCGACCTCGGGCGACCTCTCCTCGGAGGTGCCGCTCGCAAGCGAGCCGCCGTCCGGTGACGAGGAAGCGGCAGGCCCGACCGTCGTCCTCCGAGGCCGCACCGTCAGCGGGGACGTCCGCGTCTTCCGGGCGGGTTAGTGCGCAAGCTCTTCGCCTATCGCGACGCCCGGCTCCTCGTCGCAGGCCAGTCGCTGTCGGCTTTCGGCGACTGGGCGATGTGGATCGTCCTGGCGGTCTGGATGAAGACCCTGACGGGCTCGAGCGCTCGCGCGGGGCTCGTCTTCTTCGCGCTCGGCCTCGGGAACCTCGCCGGGCCGTTGGGCGGGCTGCTGGCCGACCGCGTGAAGCGGCGCCCGCTGATGATCGTGTGCGACTGCGTCCTGGGGGCGTCGGTTCTTGTGCTCCTCTTCGTGAACGACGCGAGCACTGCCTGGCTCCTCTACGTCGTTGCCTTGCTGTACGGAGTCGTCGGCTCGGTCTTCTACCCGGCGCGCTCGGCGCTCCTTCGGCTGATGCTGCCCGAGGAGTTGCTCGCCGAGGCGAACGGCCTTCTCTCCTCGGTGCAGCAGGGGCTGCGGATCGTCGCGCCGCTGGCGGGGGCCGGCCTTTACGCCGCATTCGGCGGCGGGGTCGTGGCGATTCTCGACGCGGCAACGTTTGCCGGATCCGCCCTCTTCCTCTCGCGGATGCACGTCCGCGAGGAGAAGCCCGAGCCCCCCGAGCACCACTTCCTGCGCGAGGTGACGGCGGGGATCGAGCACGTCTGGCGAACGTTGCCGCTGCGGCAGATGACCGTCGGAACGACGATCGCGCTCCTCGTGGTCGGATTCACCGAGACGCTGATCTTCATCGTGATCGGGCACCTCGGCCACAAGCCGTCCTTCTTCGGTGTGCTCGCAACGCTGCAGGGGGTCGGCTCGATCGCCGGCGGGCTCACGGCGGCGTGGGTGCTGCGCCGCATCGGCGACGTTCGCACCGTTGGGCTCGGTCTCGGCCTGTTCGGCTCCTGCGCGTTGCTGCTCGCCGTTCCCTCGCTTCCGATCGTGCTCGTCGGCTTCTTCGTTGCCGGGCTCGGGATCGTCTGGGCCATTGTCGCCTTCAACACTGCGCTCCAGACGCGCACGCCGCTCGCGATTCAGGGGCGAGTTTCGGCGGCGGTGGACGTCTCGCTGTCACTGGCGCAGACGGCGTCGATCGCGACCGGCGCCCTGCTCTCCACGTTCGTCGACTACCGCGTCCTGCTGGTCGCGCTGGCTGCGGTCGTCGGCGGAAGCGCGATCTACCTCGTGACGCGACGGGAGCCGGTCATTCAGGCCGAAGTCTCTCCGCTAGTAGTCGATTGACGACCTTCGGGTCGGCCTTGCCCTGGGTCTCACGCATCACCTGGCCCACGAGGAAGCCGAGCACGCCCTCCTTGCCGCCGCGGTAGGTCTCGACCTGCTCGGGATGCGCTGCGATCACCGCGTCGACGATCGGGCCGAGCTCCTCCTCGTCGCCGAGCGCCGTCTGCGAGAGGTAGTCCTCCGCGTCGATCGGCCCTTTTGCCGCGGCCTCGAAGGCCTCGTCGAGGGCCTCCCGCGTCACGTTCGCCTCGAGGATCCGGGCCAGCGCGCCCGTGTTCTCCGGGAGGAAGTCGCCGCGGTTCATCGCGACCGCAGCCGCCGTCTTCCAGTCCAGCCCTTCGGCCGCGAGCGCCTCCGCCTTCCACTCCTTGCCGTTCGTGACGAGCTCGGCAGCGGAGCTGAAGC
>DASQCM010000034.1:0-6080 GCA_035634675.1 Gaiellaceae bacterium | reverse complement strand
AAGGCCTCGGGGGCGGAGCCGCCGGTCACTGCAGCGTTGAAGGCGGTGTGACCGGTCAGCCGTTGCAGCTGCGAGGGCTCCGCCTGGCGGCCGCGTGAGTCGCCGAGGATCAGGATCTGCGGGCTGCTCTGCAGGTGCTGCACCAGGTCGAGCTTGATCGAGCGATCCGGCTCCACCGCCGTCGGCACGATCCCGGTGCCCGCCAGCGCGAACGGATCGACCACAACGTTGAACGCCAGCACGCAGGCGAGCGCGACGAAGAAGGAGCCGAGAAAGCCGCCGACGAATCGGCGCGGGTTTGCCTCGGCGGCCTCCGCCGAGGCGGAGGAGCCGAGAGCTGCTCCCCCGCCTTCCGCCATGACTTGCGACGAGTTCACTCGAGCTACCCGCGGTATTGGGCCTAGGCGATCGTCAAGACGCCCCTGCAGCCGAATGAGGCGTGGTGGTCGAACGTGTCCTTGTACGGATATCGCCCCTTCCGGAGGAACGTGACCCGCAGGGTTGCCGACTGGCCGGTGGTGAGCAGCGGCGTCGTGCGGCCTTTGATGGTGAAGTCGTGGGGCTGCGAGGCGGGGTTTGTGACCTTGAAGATCACGACGCCTCGGGGCGCGGTTTTCGCGCTGAGGACGTAGCGCGAGTTATGGGTCGAGACCGTGATCGTCGTCGCCCGCGCCCGCGCCGCTCCGTGAGTTGCATGTGCTGCGGCCGGCCGGAGCCCGGCGTGGGCGGCCGACCCGCTGAGTGCGGCCAGCGCGACAAGTGCGCAGATGGTGAAACCCGTGAGCACGAAAGCGCTCCTCATGTCATTCCTCCCTTTGCTGTCGATGCCGCGCATGGCCCGTGACCCGCCAGGCGACCTTCACGAGGGGTTGGTCGGTCGCGATCGTGAAGCGGCCGTCCTCGAGCTCTGCGGTGACCCGGGCGCTGCTCGGCGGGTCAAGGTCGCGGAGCTCGTACTCGAGCGGCGGCTCCAGCAGCCCCGCGTCGGCCGGGAGCCAGACGGTTGCGAAACCGCGGCCGTCCGTCCAGACCTCGCCGTGATACGCGGCGTCGTTCATCGCGCTCAGGGTGGACAGCTCGGGGTAGGAAGTCGGCTAGGACCGGATTGGGACGGTATGCGACGGATACTTCCAATCCGGCTTGTGAAGCGGTAAAAGCGCACGGTGGAGTTTCGGATCCTCGGGCCGCTCGAGGTGGTCGAGGACAACGAGCCGGTCGCGCTCGGAACCCTGAAAGAGCGGCTCGTCCTCGGTGTCCTACTCCTGCACGCGAACGAGTTCGTCTCGCGCGAGCGGCTCATCGACGACCTGTGGGGGAAGCACCGCCGCCGACCGCGCGCAAAGCGGTCAACGTCTATCTCTCGAAGGTCCGGAAGGCGCGCGGCGGCGCCGGCGCCGATCCGATCACGACCGGTGCGGGAGGCTATCGGCTGAACGTCGACCCAGAAAAGCTCGACGCGAGCCGCATGCAAGTCCTCGTTGCGAGCGTGCTGCGGCATCGCGGTGACACGTCGCGAGCTCTGGGTCTCCAGCGGCCACGTCTACTGCGACACCATCGGCTCCTAGGCCGATTTGTTACGACGAGCGGTTGCGGCGCTAGGCCGTGTTGACGCGCTGGTCGTACAGATAAAGCGTTACGAGGCTGAGCGGGTCACGCCCGGACAGGTCCGGCTGAGCCACCTTCGCCTCCGACACGATCGCGTCGAAGCGGTCGGGCTCATCCTCCTGCAGGCGTTCCGCCTCTCGGAACGACGAGTTCATGACTGCCCACGGCATGTCAGGCGTATACCCCAACACGCAACGATCTATGCGGGGTGCAGCGGGAGGAGGACCGGCCGCCGCGGCTTCTGGCCGAAGTCGAAGTCCTTTGCGAGGTCGCCGAGGATGGACTCGTTCTCGCGCACGTCGGGACGGGGATCGGGCCGGCCGTCGGTCTTCGGGTCGATGCGCGAGCCGCCGAGGAAGTCGTCCTCGATGAACTTCAGGTAGGCGTCGAAGCTCAGGATCTGGTGGTCGACGTAGCCGCGCTTCGCGTACGGGCTGATGACGATCCCCGGCACTCGCAGCCCGTAGCCCTGGCGGTCGACGACCGGCGGCTTGACGTGGTCGTAGAAGCCGCCCCAGTCGTCCCAGGCGAGGAAGATCGCCGAGCTCTTCCAGTCGGGGCTCTTCATCACGGCGTTCACCAGCTTCGTCACCCACGCCTGGCCCTGGCCGATCTCGGCGCCGGGATGGTCGCTGTCGGCCCAGTCGGGCGTCACCCAGGAGACGTTCGGCAGCCTCCCGTGCTTCGCGGCGGCGTAGAAGCGGGAGAGCGGCTCCTGCGCGGCGGCGCGCTGGTGGTCCTGGCGGACGTCCGTGAAGTTCGGCAGCGGGTTCCACATGCCCGGCGCGCTCCCGCTCTTCAGGCTCGTGTAACAGCGGATCGGGCCGGCCAGGCAGTCGGCGGGCGCACCCTTCTGCACGTACGACGCCCACGTCACGCGGTACTTGTGGAGGAGGTACGTCAGGTCGGTCCAGCCGTAGAGCGGGCCGTGGGGATGGCTCCGGAGCGTCGCGCTCGGCCCGTTCCCCGGCCCCTCGAGGTTCGTCCTGCACGTGCTTGCCTTGTACGGATTGCGGCACTGCGCCGACCAGCCCGAGACGAGCCAGAGGTGCGCCGGCAGGCTCCAGCCCCAGTTCGGCTCGAACATGTGGTCTTGCAACACGAAGTGATGTGCATAGGCCCAGTAGTTCGGGATCTGGCGGCCGTTGTGGTAGCTCATGACGTTCGGGCGCCGGAGATGCACGCACGCCGAGCTGTGCCGGTCGCGGCGGCAGGCCCGGATCAGCTTGCCGTCGGTGAGACGGATGAAGCCGTCCATCCGCCCGCCGTTGACGTCCAGCCGGCCCGCAAGCGGGCCGTGCCGGCCGCCCGAGTCGTCGGCGCCGGCCCGGTCGAGGAACGGCTTGACGCACTGGCCGACGCCGTTCGGCACGCAGACCGTCGGCACGCCGTGCCTCCTCGGAATCCCGTCGGCGCCCGGGTATGTGCCGAAGAAGGAGTCGAAGGAGCGGTTCTCCTCCATGATCACGATCACGTGCCGGATCTCGTGGATGTCCCCGGTCCGGTGCGTGTGCTGCGCCCCGGCCACGCCGGTTCGCGCTGACGACGATCCGCAGCCGGCCGCCACACCGACGGCCAGCAGCAGGAGCCCGAGGGAACGGGCGCGTCTCAGCTGAACGGTGGGTGTAGCGGAAGGATCAGCGGCGGCCGGGGCTTCTGGCGGAAGTCGAAGTCGCTGACGAGGCTGCCGAGGAGCGGCTCGTTCTCACGGACGTCCGGCCGCGGATCCGGCCGCCCGTCGGTCTTGGGATCGATCCGCTGTCCGTGCAGGAAGTCGTCCTCGATGAACTTCAGGTAGGCGTCCTGGCTCAGGATCTGGTGGTCGATGTACCCGCGCTTCGCGTACGGGCTGATCACGAGGGCCGGCACGCGGAGCCCGTAGCCCTGGTCGTCGACCTCCGGCGGCTTGACGTGGTCGTAGAAGCCGCCCCAGTCGTCCCAGCAGAGGAAGATCGCGGTCGAGCTCCAGGCCTTCGAGCGCATGATCGAGTTGATCACGCCGGTCACGTACGCCTGGCCGCTCGTGATGAGGGCGGGCGGATGGTCGCTGACCTTGTCGGCGGGAATGACCCACGAGATCGAGGGAAGCCGGTTATTGGCGAGGTCCTTGAACAGGCCTTGTAGCGGCTCGATGTTGCGAAGCTGGTGGTCCTGCTTGACCGTGTCGAACCACGGGAGCGGATTCCAGATGCCCGGCGTCTTCGCGCTCTGCGGCACCGGCGCACAGAACATCTTGTTGTCCGAGCAGTCGGGCTCCGTCCCCTTGTCGACGTAGTAGCTCCAGCTGACGTGGTACTTGTGCAGGAGATAGGTCAGGTCGGTCCAGGCGTAGTCGGGCGGCTCTCCGGTCGTGTTGCCGGGCTCGCCGGGCGGCGACTCCGGGTTCTGCACCTCGGAGTGGCAGCTCATCGGGTCCCCCTTGATCGTGCACTTCGCCGACCAGCCGGAGACGAGGTAGAGGTGCTCGGGCAGGCTCCACGACGAATCCGACTCGAACATGTGGTCCTGGAGGGCGAACTGGTTGGCGTATTCCCAGTAGTTCGGGATCTCGCGCCAGTCGTGGTAGCCCATGACGTCGGGCTTGCCCGGCATGAACGAGCACCGAGGGTCGTCGAAGTGCTTCTTGCAGTAGCTCGTGCGGCCGAGCTCGGCCTGACCGATGAAGCCGTCCATCCGCCCGTCGGCGATGTCTGCGAGCGCCGTGCCGTGGCCGTGCGGACCACCGGCGTCGCGGTCGGTGACGTCGTGGAACGGGGTCTCGCACATGTTGCGATCGGGATCCGGCACGCACGGAAGCGGCCCCGGGTTTCCGGCCAGCCCCGGGATCCCGTCGGCGCCCGGATACGTGCCGAAGTAGGAGTCGAAGGACCGGTTCTCCTGCATGATCACCACCACGTGCCGGATCTTGTGGATCCCGCGGCGTGCGGCGAGCCGCGCCTCCGCCGCCGGCGAGAGGTGCCTACGGCTCGGATGCCCGGCTGAGGCGAGCAGCGGCACGAGGAGCGCCCCCGCGGCCAGGAGGATGAAGACGACCCGCTTCAACCGGCGGGCAGCGTACGGGAAATGCTTGAGAGCGGCGTGAGAGTCCTAGAGGAACATGACCCAGGAGCGGGTCCCGCCGCACGAGCAGTCCTTGTGCTTGGCGGAGCAGCCGCGGCAGTCCCAGTGCTCCCACCAGATCCACTTCAGGTGCTGCACCTCGAGGAGGAAAAGAGCAAAAATCCAGAGAAGGATCGCGGTCCGCGACACCCTCCCACGGTGGCAGAGAAACGGGCGGCCCGCAATGGGCCGCCCGACTCATCCGCGAAGCGTGTGCGGCCTACCAGCTTCGGCCGGCTCGGCCGAAGCCGCCGGTGAACATGCTGATCAGCCAGATGACCGCAAGCACGATGGCGACGATGAACAGCCAGTGCACGACGAAGCCGACACCGAACGCGATCAGCGCGAGGATCGCAAGCAGAACCAAGAGCAGCATCTCGACCCTCCTTCCACCAGGGTTCGTTTTCCGTTCGAGACTCCTAAACGGGAAAGCGTCGTAGCCGGTTACGCGCGTACCCTCACGAGCGTGGACGCCGCTGAGGAGTTCTCGCCGGCGGAGAGGGAACGGGCGCGCGCCTACCACGGGCCGCTCTACCTCGCGCTCCTCGTGGACGTCGCCCTCGCGGCCGGGGTGCTCGCCGCGCTGGCGTGGACCGCTCTGGGTGACTGGCTCTTCTCGCCGCTCGAGTCATTGCCGCCCGTCGCCGCGGCGGCGTTGTATGCGGCACTCGTCGTGACGCTCTCGACCCTCGTCCGGACGCCGCTCGCGTTCTGGCGGGGCTGGTGGCGGGAGCGGGAATGGGGCTTCTCGACTCATGGCGCCGGCGGCTGGCTCGGCGACCGGCTCAAGGGGCTCGCCGTCTCGGTCGTGCTCTCGGCGGGCGCGTGGGCTGCGGCGGTCGCGCTCGCGCGGGCTCTGCCGGGCTGGTGGGCCGTGCCGGCCGGGGCCGCCCTCGCGCTCGCGGTCCTGCTCCTCTCGTTCGTCGCGCCGGTCGTCCTCGAGCCGCTCTTCAATCGCTTTCGCCCGCTCGACGACGAGGCGCTCGCGGCCGACCTCCGGGCGCTCTCGCAGCTTGCCGGCGTGCCGGTGAGCGACGTGCTCGTCGCCGATGCGAGTCGGCGCACGACGAAGGTCAACGCCTACGTTTCCGGGATCGGCCACACGCGCCGGGTCGTCCTATTCGACACCCTTCTGGAGGCCGCCGACCCGGGAGCGGTGCGGGTCGTCGTCGCGCACGAGCTCGGGCACCGGCGCGACCGGCACGTCGTGAAGCTGACGGCCCTGGCGATGCTCGGCGCCGCGGTGGCGGTGGCGGTGCTCTGGGCGGTGCTCGGGACTCGCGTCGCAGACCCCCGGGCGCTGCCCGAGGCGTTGCTCGTTCTCCTTGCGCTCGAGCTGGCGGCGCTGCCCGCGGGAGCGTGGCTCTCGCGCCGCT
>DASQCM010000033.1:0-3399 GCA_035634675.1 Gaiellaceae bacterium | reverse complement strand
GATCCACGAGACGTCGCGGCCGTCGGCGATCTCGTCGTTGAGCGCGACGACGAGCAGACTCGGCGCGGCGCCATCCACGAGCGTGCGGATCGCCTCGTTCGCGCCCGCCGGGTTCTTGATCAGGAGCAGGAGGATCCCCTTGTCTCCGACCGGAACCCGCTCGAAGCGGCCGAACGCGGCGGAGAAGCGCTCGAGCCCGGCGGCGATCTCGTCGAGCCCCGAGCCGAGCGCACGCGCAAGCGCAGCCGCAGCGATGGCGTTGTAGACGTTGTAGAGGCCCGGCAGGCGGAGCGTGATCTCCCGCGACCCCTCGGGCGCAACCAGGAGGAACGAGGTGCTCTCGAGCCCGCGCAGAGAGATGTCCCGCGCCAGGACCTCGAGCGGAGGGCGCTCGTGGTGGCCGCGCGGGCAGCGGTAGTCGCCGAGGTGGCCGACGTAGGCGGCGGCATAGACGTACGGCGTCCCGCACCGGACGCAGTACTTCGAGTCCGCCGCGTGCTGAAGCGCCGGCCGGGCGACACGGGGATCGTCGAGGCCGAAAGCGACGCTGCCTGCATGCGCCTCGCTCACGGCGGCGATCTGCGGGTCATCGGCGTTGTAGACGAGCTGCGCCTGCTCCGGCAGCCTGTCGACGGCGGCGCGCCAGCGCTCGGCGACGAGCTCGAGTTCGCCGTAGCGGTCGAGCTGGTCGCGGAAGAGGTTGCCGAGGCATACCGCCCGCGGCCGCAGCCTCCGCATGAGCTCCGGCAGCGCGCCCTCATCCACCTCGAACAGGCCGAGCTCGGCGTCACGGTCTGCGAGCAGGGCCGAGGCCACGCCGGAGACGAGGTTCGCCCCTGCCGCGTTGTGGGCCAGCCTCTTGCGCGGCCGCAGGATCTCCGCCGCCATCGCGGCCGTCGTCGTCTTCCCATTCGTCGCCGAGACGAGCGCCGTGCCCTGAGGCAGGCCGGCCGCGAGGCGGTCGATCGCATCGGGGTCGAGCTGGGCAAGGAGCTTGCCCGGGATCGTGGTGCCACCCCCGGCTCCGACCCGCCGGGAGAGCGCTGCCACGCCGCGCGCAGCGGCGATCTCGAGCCCGAGAGGAGGACGAGGGGGACGCATCCGGCGAGGGTACGTCACGGCCGTGGAGCGCCGCCTTGGCCACGGCTGCAAGGGACTACTTGCGGATTTCTCAACTTGCTCTACACTTCTTGACATGGCCGAGAAGCCCCGCTACCGGGCGCTCGCCTCGATCGATCCGCAGGAGCTTGCGCAGTTCCAGGCCGGGATCCGCAAGCGCTACACGGACGAGCAGATCGTGGCGGAGATCGTCGCGTGCGCGGAACGGCTAGGGCGGTCGCCGACGATGCGGGAATTCGCGGCCGACCACGAGACCGCGGTGCACCCCCAGACGGTGATCGAGCACTTCGGCTCGTGGAACGCGGCGAAGCGGGCGGCAGGGCTCGTGCCGCGGCGCTTCGCGACCCGTGAGGAGCTGCTCGGCCTCCTCCGCACGCTCGGCGACGAGCTCGGCCGGCCGCCGACCGCACGGGACATCGACGAGCACAAGGGCCGCCTGCCGTCGAAGTCGCTCTACTGGCACACGTTCGGCTCGCTTACGAATGCGCTCCGCGAGGCGGGATTCGACGTGCCGGTGGGGGAGGAGAGGCTCGAGCGGGCGGTCGAGCAGGGCGTCACGCTGGCCGAGCGGCTCGGCCGGCTGCCGAAGTTCGCGGACTGGGGAGAGGCGCGGCGGAAGGACGACGCGCTCCTCACCGAGTGGCAGGTCTATCGCATGTTCGAGGCGCGTCGCGGCGCCTGGTCGACGTTCCAGTTCCTCGTCCGCCGGCGGCTCACGGAGCAGGGTCGCGACGTCGCGAGCGACGGAACGCTGACGAGCTAGGCCGCGACGATCGCGGCGAGCCGCGCGAGGCAGTAAGCGCTCTGGCCCGGCGCGCGGACGGCAGGCAGCGCCTTTTCCTCGACGAAGCTCCGATCGGGGCGGAAGCGGGCGGTGTGCGCGACGCGGCCATCCCGGAGCGCGAGGAACGTGCCGTCCCTGACCTCGCTCATCCGGAGCTTCACGCCCGTAAACGCGGACGCAATCTCGAGTGCTTCCCGAGTCGACGCGAAGAAAACGGCTTCCCGGCCCCTGCCGAGCCAGAGAGGACGACCGACGCCGCGGGCGGCGAAGAGCGTTCCGGGCTCGCGCTTGTCGAGCCACGCCGCCGCCATCGTCCCGGCGAGTTCCTCGAGTGCGCGCGGGTCGTTCCCGGAGTGCGCGGCGAGCGCGAAGATGGCCTCGGAGTCGACGGTCTTCCGAAGCTCGGTGCGCGCGCATGAGTGGGGGGCGAGCAGCTCGTCGTCGTTGGCGATGATCCCGTTGTGGACACCGACCACGGGGCCGTGCGAGACCGGGTGGTTGTTCGCGGGGATCGAGGGATGGCCCTTCGTGTAGTCGCGGACGTGGATCAGGAGCTCGTTGGCCTCGGCCGGCACGCCGATTCGCTCGAGCAGACTGCTCGCCGGCGTACGCTGCTTGGTAACGATCGGAGACGTTTCGGAGGGGCTGCGGTGCGCATAGCCGACCGCGTCGGCGCCTCGATCGGCGATTCCGGCGAGCAGCGCCTGCGCCGCGAGCGTGCGATCGACGCTGCACCGCGCTGAGAGGCTATATCCCGCTATTCCGCACATTTCGTCCTTCGACGCCCTTCTCCATATCGGCTCTCGTTCCTCTCCACCGTAGGCCAAGGGAGTTAGGTCTTTCTAAAGCCGCTTCCGGACGGAGCCGATAGGGGGTCGATGGACCATTCATATGCGGCAGAGGGTCCGGCCGAGCCGGCCTCCGCGCCGGCGGCAGATCCGCTCAAGCTCTACGTGCGCCAGATCGGTGGCGGCCCGCTCCTGACCCGTGAGGAGGAGCGCGAGCTTGCCCGCCGGAAGGACGAGGGCGACGAGCAGGCGAAGCGGCAGCTCATCGAGTCGAACCTCCGGCTCGTGATGGCCATCACGCGCAACTACACAAAGGCCGAGGTGCCGCTCCTCGACCTGATCCAGGAAGGGAACCTCGGCCTGATTCGCGCCGTCGAGAAGTTCGACTACCGGCTTGGCTTCAAGCTTTCGACGTATGCGACCTGGTGGATCCGCCAGGCGATCACGCGGGCCCTCGCCGACCAGGGCCGGACGATCCGGCTGCCGGTCCATGTCGCCGACCAGGTTCGCCGCCTGCTTCGCGCGCGGCGGCAGCTGGCGCAGAAGCTCAACCGCGAGCCGACCCAGGCCGAGCTCGCCAAGGAGACCCAGCAGACCGAGGAGCGCGTGCGCGAGCTGTTCGAGCTGATGGAGAACCCGGTCAGCCTCGAGACGCCGGTGGGGGACGGAGAGAGCCTCTACGGCGACCTGATCGAGGACGTGCACGCG
>DASQCM010000032.1:0-18508 GCA_035634675.1 Gaiellaceae bacterium | reverse complement strand
AATGGGTGAGGGCGCCGACCGAGACGAAGTCGACCCCGGTCTCGGCATAGGCGCGGACGGTGCCGAGGGAGACGCCGCCCGAGGCCTCGAGCTCGGCGCGGCCGGCGACGGCCTCCACAGCTTCGCGCACCTCCTCGGGGCTCATGTTGTCGAGCAGGATTCGGGGAGCGCCGGCGTCGATCGCCTCGCGCACCTGGGCGAGGGTCTCGGCCTCGACCTCGACCGGCAGGCCGTCGACGCGCCCGTCGAGAGCCGCCAGCGCGGCGGTCACGCCTCCCGCGACGCGGAGGTGGTTCTCCTTCACGAGTACGCCGTCGTAGAGGCCGGCACGGTGGTTGCTGCCGCCGCCGCAGCGCACTGCGTACTTCTCGAGCGCGCGGAGGCCGGGCGTCGTCTTACGGGTGTCGAGGACGGTCGTGGGCGTTCCGTCGGTCAGCTCGACGAACCGGCGGGTCAGGGAGGCGATGCCGCACAGACGGCCGAGCAGGTTGAGCGCGACGCGCTCGCCGCTCAGGATTGCGCGCGCCGGCCCTTCGGCCTCGGCGACGACGGCTGGAACCTCGGAGACGGGCGCGCCCTCCTCGAGCCTGGCCTCGACCCGGACCGACGGATCGAGCGCGCGGAAGACGGCTGCTGCGACGGGCACGCCGCACACGACGCCGGGCTCTTCGAGCAGAAGTTCTGCCCGGCAGCGCGCGTCCTCCGGCACGAGCGCCAGCGTGGTCGCATCGCCAGCCCCGAGATCCTCGGCAAGCGCCGCCGCGACGACGGCGTCGATCTGCTCCTGCGTCAGCTCCATCGCTCCAGCACCGGATCGCGGCCTGGGTGGACGACGAGGTGCCCGGCGAGCTCCTCGCTCTCGACCGGGAAGTCCTCGCGGAAGTGGACGCCGCGGCTCTCCTCCCGCGCGAGCCCGGACGAGGCGATCTCGCGGACGAGCGGGTGCGGCGAGTCGAGCAGCCGCGCGAGGCCGTCCGCGCCGCGGATCAGCCCGGCGTCTCGCCAGAGCGCTGCTCCCGCATCGTCAGCCGGACCGATCGAAGGCGCCTCGACGTCGAAGCGCGGGCCGGCGAGCGCCGCGAGACCGGCCCGGCGACCGAAGACAAGGCACTCGAGCAGCGAGTTCGAGGCCAGCCGGTTGGCGCCGTGCACGCCCGTGCACGCGCACTCTCCGGCGGCGTACAGCCCGGGCACCGACGTGCGGCCGGCGAGGTCGGTGACGATGCCGCCGATGGCGTAGTGGGCGGCGGGGGAGACCGGGATCGGCTCGTCCGCCGGGTCGTAGCCGGCCCGCTCCAACGTCGCCATCAGAGTCGGATACCGGTCGCGCTCGATCTCGCGCAGGTCGAGCCGCGTGCCGGTCCGCGAGGCGATCGCGCGCGCCACGACGTCGCGCGGTGCAAGCTCGTCGACGAACCGCTCGCCGGCACCGTCGAGCAGCGTGGCGCCGGCTCCGCGCAGCGCCTCGGAGAGCAGGAACCCGTCGTGGCCGTTCCCGTCGCGCAGCGCGGTGGGGTGGAACTGGACGAGCTCGAGGTCGGCCAGCGCCGCGCCCGCGGCCCGCCCGAGCAGGAGACCGTCGCCGGTCGCGCCGTGCGGGTTCGTGGTGCGTCCCCAGAGCGCCGCGTAGCCACCGGTCGCGAGCACGACCGCGGAGCCGTGAAGCGCGGAGAGGGTGTCGATGCGCTCCCCTTCGACCAGGCGAATCCGGGGATGCTGGCGCGTCCGTGCCGTGAGGACGCTCGCGATGGCGCGTCCTGTGTCGGCGCCGCCGGCGTGGACGACTCGGTCCCGGGAGTGTCCACCCTCACGGCCAAGGCCGTCGTCGAAGTGGACGCCGAGGCGCCGCAGCTCCGCGATGCGGGTGGGCGCCTCCTCGGTCAGCAGCTCGACCGCGCTCGGCCGGCAAAGACCCCGGCCCGCGGCGACGGTGTCGGCGGCATGCAGCGCGGGGTCGTCGCCCGGGCCGACGGCAGCCGCTACGCCTCCCTGGGCGGCATAGCTGTTCGAGTTGCGGTGCGACGCCTTGGCGACCACAACCACGGAGGCGCCTGCATCGGCGGCCTCGAGGGCTGCGGACAGGCCGGCGACGCCTGCCCCGACCACGGTGACGTCGCATGTCTGGCGTTTTTGCCTCACAAGCGATAACCTCCGCTCCCGAGTCTACATGGTTGACGACTCCCAGACGAAAACCGCGGCGCACGCCGTCCTCGCGGCCGTCCTTCAGGTGCGGGACGGACGGCTCCAGGCGCTGCTGTGGCAACGGGCGCGGGAGCCGTATGCGTCGTGCTGGGCGCTGCCGGGCGGCGCCCTCGCGGCGGACGAGACGCTGGAGGAGTCGATGCGCCGGCACCTGGCGGAGAAGGTCGACGTGCGGGAGGTGTCGCATCTGGAGCAGCTGGAAACGCGGAGCGACCCCAACCGGAACCCTGGATGCCGCGAGCTCGCCACCGGGTATCTCGGCCTCGTGCCGAGCGGGGTGGACCCGAAGGTGCCGCCCGACACCCGCTGGCATGCCGTCGACGAGCTCCCCGAGCTCGCCTACGACCACGAGGAGTTCCTCCTCATGGCGCGGGAACGGCTCCGGGGCAAGCTTTCGTACACGAATCTGGGCTTCGCGCTCGCGCCCCCGAGCTTCACGCTCGCGGAGCTGCGCGATCTCTACGCCGTCGCGCTTGGTCACCCGGTGAGCGCGACGAACCTCCAGCGGGTCCTGCTCCGGCGCCGCCTGCTCGAGGACACCGGCGAGCGCCGCCACTACGGTGGTGGCGGCGGACGCCCCGCGACCATCTACCGTTTCCGGAGCCCCGAGCTGGAGATCACCGACCCGTTCGCCGTCCTCCGGCCGCCTACAATGGCTCACTGACTTGGCCGTCCGCACCGCGACATTCGTGCAGCATCGACGCTCGAACTACCGGGCGGGCCTTGCGGTCCTCTTCGGGCTCATCGCTGTGGGGGTCATCCCCGCGGCCATCGAGGCGACCCGCAAGGTCCCCGGGGCGGCGCTTCTCGACGCCGTCTGGGCGATTCCGGTCGCCGCCGCCGCCGCCACGGTGTCGCTGCTATTCGCCCGCGGCGCGCGCGGTGCGATCACGCGGTCGCTCGAGCGGGTCGGAGGCTCCTTCTGGATCCGGCTCGGCCGCATCCTCGCGATCGCCGGCATCTGCGTGACGCTCTCGGCGTCTATCGCCGTGGGCCTGTACGAGCTGCTCTTGCGCCTCGAGCACTAGGAGGGTCTGGCGGAAAGCCGCTCGCCGTCGGCGTGCGATGCTCGTTCGCTGACAAGGACGCAGGGAGCGCGAATAGCGGCGCTATTCGCGCGACCGAGGACGCGGCTCAGCGGGCGAGCAGCGTGCGCCCGGCGGATCAGCCTGGTTTTCGACAGACCCTCCTAGCTTCTAGACTCCCCCCGTGTTCGAGATCGGGAACAGCCTGCGGGAGGCGCGCGAGCGGCAAGGGCTCGCCTATCCCGAGATCGAGTCGGCGACCAAGATCCGCGCCAAGTACATCCGCGCGCTCGAGGAAGAGAACTTCACCGCGATCCCGGGTGACGCGTACATCCGCGGCTTTCTGCGGACGTACGCGGACTATCTCGGCCTCGATCCTGACGTCTACGTCGACGAGTACGCCTCCCGCTTCCTCACGAGTTGGCGCGACGAGGTGCCCCCGCGCCCGCCGAGACGGCGCATCCGACCGCGCGAGCGGTCCCTCGAGCGCCGGTCGGTCGTCCTCGTCATCGCGGCCATCGCGCTCGTGACGGTGCTCGTCTTCGTCGCGTGGCAATACGGCGGCTCGGATGGCAGCACACCGCCCGCGGGTGCGACAAACCAGTCCCACAAGAAGCAGCAGCTGGCGGCGCCGCGGCAACTCGTCCTGCGAGGCGTCGGCAGCGGGACGTACGTCGAGGTCCGCCGGAACACAGGTGGCGGCCAGGTGATGCTGCAGGGGACGGTCGGCAGGGGCGAGATCGACAGGATCGCGGGCAGCCGCTTCTATCTCCTCGTCCGCCAGCCGTCCGGCTTGCGCCTCTCCCTCATGGGCCGCGCAGTCGCGCTGCCCGCCGCGCGCAACCTGCGCGTCATCGTCACACCGCTGCGGACGACGCGCCTGCGCGGGTGAGCCGGCCGCGAGCCGTCGTCGTCGCCACGGGCAGCGAGCTCGTCCGCGGGGAGCGCACCGACCGCAACGGCCCGTTTCTCGCCGCCGAGGCGTTGAGACACGGCCTCGAGCCCGCTCACATCACGATCGTCGGCGACTCTCCCGCCGAGCTGGAGACGGCCTTCCGTGACGGCCTGGAAGCAGACGCGTGTCTCGTCTCGGGGGGCCTCGGGCCGACCCACGACGACCGCACGGTCGAGACGATCGCGCGCGTAGCCGGGCTCGAGCTCGTCGTGGACGAGGCCCTGCAACGCGAGATCGAGGCAGTGTCGCGAGCCGTCGCCGAGCGCCTGCGGAGGCCGTACGCGGACTTCGCGCCCGGCGTGACCAAGCAGGCCACGCGACCTGCCTCCGCCGTCTCGATCGGCCTCGCCGGCACCGCGCCGGGGCTGGTCCTGCGGGCGCCGAACGGTTGCGTCGTCGTGATCCTTCCGGGACCGCCCGCCGAGCTGCGGCGGCTCTGGCCGAACGCGCTCGCAAGCGAGCCGATGCGGGAGCTGCTCGGCCGCACGCAACCGCCGGGCAGACGGGTGCTGCGGGTGTTCGGCCTGAGCGAGTCCGCGGTCGCCCGGGCGCTCGAGGAGTCCGGCGGGGACGGTGACGGGGTCGAGGCGACCATCTGCGCCCGCGACTTCGAGATCCACGTGGATCTCCTCGTCGAGCCCGGCGCCGACGAACGCGCCGAAGCGCTCGAGGCGGCCCTCGTCGGGCGGCTCGAGAAGTGGCTGTTCGCGCGCGACGAGCGCGGGGTGGAGGAGCTCGTGCTCTCGCTCGCAGGCGCACGCGGGCTCGCGCTGGCGACCGCGGAGTCCTGCACCGGCGGCATGGTCGCCGTCCGTCTCACCGACGTCCCGGGATCGAGCGTGAGCTTCGTCGGCGGAATCGTCGCGTACTCGGACAAGGTCAAACAGACCGAGCTCGGTGTGCCGGAGGAGCTGCTGATGAAGCATGGCGCCGTCTCGGCCGAGGTGGCGGCGGCGATGGCCGAGGGGGCGCGGGAGCGGCTGCAAGCCGACGTCGCCGTTTCGGTGACGGGTGTCGCGGGGCCGGGCGGCGGAACCCCCGAAAAGCCGGTCGGGCTCGTCTATGTCCATGCCGCCGGGCCAGACGGCTCCCTCTCACGCGTCCTCGACCTGCCCGGCGAGCGTGGACAGATACGCCTGCGCGCCACGGTCACCGCGCTCCACCTCCTGCGTGCGCTTCTGATGGGAAGTCGCGACCAGGACGTATGACCGAGACCGCTAGCGTGGCCGGCGATGAACGGCTACGGCTCTTTCTCGCGCTGCGTCTGCCCGGCGGCGTCCTCGACGAGATCGAGCGCTGGCAGCGCGAGCAACTGCGGAATGTCCGCGTCGTCCCGCGTGAACACCTGCATGTCACGCTCGCGTTCCTCGGCCACCGGCCATCCGGCGAGCTCGACTCGATCGTCGGTGCGCTGCGCGAGGCCGCCGTGGGTGCGGGAGAGATCCATCTCACGCCCGTGCGCTACCGCGAGACGCGGAGCGTCGGCATGCTCGTGCTGGACGACAGGGGAGGGAATGCGGCCCTGCTTGCCCGCGATCTCCACGAGCGGCTGCAGCGGCTCGGCGTCTACGAGCCCGAGGGCCGTCCCTGGCTACCGCACCTCACTGTTGCGCGGTATCGGGAGCGTCCACGGCTGCGTCTCGAGCCGCCGGCCGTGGGAACATTTGTTCCGTCCGACGCGGCTGCTTACCTGTCACAGCTTCAACCGCGCGGAGCGGTGTACGAAGTCTTGGAATCTGTCGCTCTAGGAGGCTAGGAACGTGGACAAGCACGAAGCACTCGACGTGGCGCTCGGCCAGATCGAGCGGCAGTTCGGCAAGGGCTCGGTCATGAAGATGAACGACCACGCGGCCGTCTCGGTCGGCGCCGTCTCCACAGGCTCGCTCGCGCTCGATCTCGCGCTCGGGATCGGCGGCCTGCCGCGCGGCCGCATCGTCGAGGTCTTCGGCCCCGAGTCCTCCGGCAAGACGACCCTCGTCTACCACGTGATCGCCGAGGCGCAACGGCGCGGCGGCATCTGTGCCTTCATCGACGCCGAGCACGCGATGGACCCGGCGTACGCGAAGCGGATCGGCGTGGACATCGACAACCTGCTCGTCTCGCAGCCCGACACGGGGGAGCAGGCGCTCGAGATCACGGAGCTTCTCATCCGCTCCGGCGCGCTCGACGTCGTCGCGATCGACTCGGTCGCGGCCCTGACGCCGAAGGCCGAGATCGAGGGCGAGATGGGCGACTCCCACGTCGGCCTCCAGGCACGGCTCATGAGCCAGGCGTTGCGCAAGCTCGCAGGCACCCTCAACCGCACCGACACGATCTGCATCTTCACGAACCAGCTGCGCGAGAAGATCGGCGTCATGTTCGGCAACCCGGAGACCACGCCGGGCGGTCGCGCGCTGAAGTTCTACTCGTCCGTGCGGCTCGACATCCGGCGGATCGAGACGCTGAAGGAGGGCGTCGAGGCGTTCGGAAACCGCGTCCGTGTCAAGGTCGTGAAGAACAAGGTCGCGCCGCCGTTCAAGCAGGCGGAGTTCGACATCATCTACGGCTCCGGCATCTCGTGGGAAGGCACGGTGCTCGACTCGGGGCTCGAGCGGAAGGTCGTGACGAAGTCGGGCTCGTACTTCAGCTTCGGCGACGAGCGGCTCGGCCAGGGGCGCCAGAACGCGACGGCGTTCCTCCGCGAGCACCCCGACGTGACGCAGCAGATCCTCCAGCAGATCCAGACGGAGCTCGGCTCCGACCAGATCGCGTCCGCACGGCTGCTTCCGGTCGCCGACGAGGAATCCGCGGCAAGCAACGGCAAGGCCGAGGTGGCGGCGGAGGCGCTCGCAGCGGCAGAAGCCGAAGCGTGACGCCGGTCGTAACCGGGCTGCGCGAGCGCAAGCGTGGCCGGGTGGCCGTCGAGCTCGACGGTCGGCCGTGGCGCGTCCTGCCTGCCGGCCCGGTTGTGCAGGCGGGAATCGCAGTCGGGAGCCGGCTCGACCGGCCGACGGCACGCGAGCTGGCAAGGGCGGTGCGTCGGGCACGAGCACTCGCAGCTGCGACGCGCTCGCTCGCCGCCGGCGACCGCTCCCAACGGGCTCTCGAGCGACGGCTCGCGCACGCCGGCCACTCGGCCGAGGCACGCGACGAAGCGCTGGCGGCTCTAGGCCGTGCGGGTCTCGTCGACGACATGCGACTAGCGGCGAATCGCGCGGAGCTGCTTGCAGGGCGCGGCTACGGCGATGCTGCGATCCGAGCGGATCTGGAGCGGCGCCTAGTCGCGGACGAGGCAGTCACCGAGGCTGTCGCCGGTCTCGAGCCCGAACGCGACCGCGTCCGTGGCCTCTTGACCGGGCAGACGGTCACTCCCGCACTCCTGCGCCGTCTGGCTGCGCGCGGCTTTTCACACGACACGCTTGAGGAGGTTGCGCTCGGGGACTGAGACAGGGTACGATTCTCAGGCATTCCATTCGACGTTTTGCCTGCAAAAGCAGCTTTTCCGAAACCACATCCCATGATCAACCACTCACGTCCGATCACCCGGAGGTCGCACAGCAGCTAGCACGGTGACCTTCGGCGGGCGACGCCTGCGGGAGAAAGGCTTCTCGGATAGCTGCCGGCTGGGCCCGGCGCCGGGTGGGACGTGCCGCCGACAGCGGCTGGATCCCCGACGGAGGAGCCGGGCACGTGATCGGGATCGGAATTGCCATCGGGATCGCAGGAGGAGTCGCTCTCGCCCTGCTCGCGGTCTCCGTCTTCGGCACGACCGGCGTTACCCGGGCGCGGCGGATCCGTGACCAGCTGCTCGAGGATGCGCGCCGCGAAAGCGAAGCCGTACGCCGGGAGGCACAGGTCGAGGCACGCGAGCAGGCCGTTCGCCTGCGAAGCGAGATCGACGCGGAGCTCGTCGACCGGCGTGGACAGGTGCTGAAGATCGAGGAACGCGTCCTCGCGAAGGAGCTCGAGATCGAGCAGAGGCTCGAGGAGCTCTCCCGCCGTGATCAGGGCCTCGCGGATCGCGAGGAGCACATCCGCGCGCTGCAGGAGGAGCTCAAGCAGGCGAAGAACGCACATCTCGCGGAGCTCGAGCGGATCGCGGGCCTGACGCAAGCCGAGGCGAGGGCGCTGCTCCTCGAGCGTGGGGAGGAGCAGGTCCGGCACGAGCTCGCGCGGCGGGTCCGGACGCTCGAAGACGAGGCGCGCGCAGAGTCCAAGCGGCGCGCCCGCAACCTTGTCGCCGATGCGCTGCAGCGCGTTGCCGCCAGCCACACCGCCGAGACGACGGTCACGGTCGTGGAGCTCCCCTCCGACGACATGAAAGGCCGGATCATCGGGCGGGAGGGCCGCAACATTCGCGCGCTCGAGCACCTCACCGGAGTGGACTTCATCGTCGACGACACGCCCCACGCCGTCGTGCTCTCGTCCTTCGACGGCCTCCGTCGCGAGATCGCCCGGCTCACCGTGACGAAGCTTCTTGAGGATGGGCGGATCCATCCCGCCCGGATCGAGGAGACGTACTACGAGTCGAAGGCGGAGGTCGAAGAGGTCGTGCGCCAGGCCGGCGAACAGGCAGTCTTCGAGGCGAACTGCGGGCCGTTTCACGAGGAGCTCGTCCGAATCCTCGGCCGGCTCCGCTTCCGGACGAGCTACGGCCAGAACGTCCTGAAGCACACGCTCGAGGTGGTGCACCTCACCGGGATCATGGCGACGGAGCTCGGGGCCAGCGTGCAGACGGCGAAGCGCGCGGCGATGCTGCACGACATCGGCAAGGCGATGACGCACGAGGTCGAGGGGTCGCACGCGCTCGTCTCGGCCCAGCTTGCGCGGCGCTACGGCGAGTCGCAGGGCGTCGTGCACGCGATCGAGGCCCATCACTACGAGGTGGCGCCCCAGACGGTGGAGGCAGTCCTCCTCATCGCCGCCGACGCCGTCTCGGCCAGCCGCCCGGGTGCACGCGGCGAGAGCCTCGAGCACTACATCAAGCGACTCGAAGCGCTCGAGGAGCTCGCAGCGGCGAAGCCCGGCGTCGAGAAGGTCTACGCCCTGCAAGCGGGCCGCGAGATCAGGGTGATCGTGAGCCCGGGCAACGTGGACGACGACGAGGCGGCGCTCCTGGCCCATCAGATCGCCCGCGAGATCGAGGACCGGCTCGAGTACCCCGGCCAGGTCAAGGTGACCGTGATCCGCGAGAGCCGCGCGGTGGAGGTCGCACGAAACCACACCGGGGCATCCGCCCGGCCAGTCGCGGACGAGCAACGGGATCGGCCCGCGGACTCGCCGATTCAGGCCGCCTAGCGGGGCCGGGCTACCCTACGCGCCGTGAGGCGGTACCACGTCACGACATTCGGCTGCCAGATGAACGCCCACGACTCGGAGCGGATCAAGGGCCTGCTCGAGGAGCTCGGGCTCGGCGAGGCGTCGTCGCAGGAGGACGCCGACGTCCTCGTCCTCAACACGTGCACGATCCGCGAGAAGCCCGACACGCGCTTCGCGGCACACATGGGCAATGCAGCGAAGCTGAAGCGTGAGCGGCCCGGCACGGTGATCGCCGTCGGCGGCTGCTACGCCGAAGCGCAGCGCGAGAGGTTGTTCACGCTCTATCCGGACGTCGATGTCGCCTTCGGCCCCGGCACCATCTCGCATCTCGGCGCCTGGCTCGGAGCCGGCGGGGAAGGGATTGCGCGCGGATCGTTTGGCACCGCCGACGAGCGCGCTTTCGCAGCGGAGCTTCCTGTGCGCCGCGAGCGGCGTTTCCAGGCATGGGTGCAGGTGTCGATGGGCTGCAACTCGGTCTGCTCCTACTGCATCGTCCCGGCGGTCCGCGGCCGCGAGATCTCGCGCCGTCCCGGCGAGATCCTGGCGGAGGTCGCACGGCTCGCCGACGGGGGCGTCCGCGAGGTGACGCTCCTCGGACAGAACGTCAACTCCTACGGGCGTGACGTCGGCTCGAGCTTCGCCGAGCTCCTGCGCGCGGTCGATGCAGTTCCGGGCATCGAGCGGATCCGCTTCACGAGCCCTCATCCGAAGGACTTTCGCCGGGACGTCATCGCTGCGATGGCCGAGTGCATCGCGGTCTGCGAGCACGCGCACCTGCCCCTTCAGTCCGGCTCCAGCCGAGTGCTCAAGGCGATGCGCCGCACGTATTCGCGCGAGCGCTACCTGCGGCTCGTCGACGACCTGCGGGCGGCGATTCCCGACCTCGCGCTCACGACCGACATCATCGTCGGCTTCCCGGGCGAGACCGACGCCGACTTCCGCGAGACGCTCGAGGTCGTCGAGGAGGTCGGCTTCGACGGCGCCTTCACGTTCGTCTACTCCCCGCGTGCGGGGACGGAGGCCGCCGCAATGTCCGAGCAGGTTCCCGACGAGGCGAAGCGCGAGCGAATCGAGCAGCTGGTCGAGGTCGTGCAGCGCGTCGCGGCCGGACGCAACGCGCGGCGCGTCGGTGGGGTCGAGGAGGTTCTCGTCGAGGGGACGAGCCGCACCGAGCCCGACCTGCTCCGGGGCCGGACCCGCCGGAACACGACCGTGAATTTCAGCGGTGAAGGGGCTCCGGGCGATCTCGTCCCGGTCACGATCGAGGTGTCGACCTCGACGACTCTCGCCGGCACTCAGCTGGCCGCAATTGCAGCCTAGAGATCTCGCGTGGGACGGCTGTCTGAATGTCCGCGAGCTCGGTGGCCTGCCGACTCGGGACGGCGGCGAGACGCGACTCGGTGCGGTCGTGCGGGCGGACAGCGTCCGGCAGCTGAGCGACGACGGGTGGCAGTCGCTCGTCGATCACGGCGTCCTCACGGTGGTAGATCTCCGCGGCCACGACGAGCGTGCGGACGACCCGCCGGCGGAGCTGCCGGTGGAAGTCGTGCACATCCCGTTTTTCGAGAGCAGAGACGACGAATTGCAAGAGATGGCCAAGGAGCTCGATGCAGCCGTAAAGGCCGCCCCCGACGTCTCGACGGCGACACGCGACGTCTACCTCATCTTCCTCGAGCGCTTCCGAGCGAACATCGCCGCCGCCGTGCGGGCCGTCGCGCATGCGCCGGCGGGCGGAGTCGTCATCCACTGCGTCGGAGGCAAGGACCGCACCGGGTTGCTGTCGGCGTTCCTCCTCCACCTCGCCGGAGTGGCCGACCACGAGATCGCGGCCGACTACGCGTTGAGCGAGGACCGGCTGCGGCCGCGGCACGAGGCGTGGTTCGCGAGGGCGGAGAGCGAGGAGGACCTCGAGCGGCTGCGCCGCATCGCGCAGACACCTGCAGCCTCGATGAGAGGAGTGTTCGCGGAGCTCGACCACCGCTACGGCAGCGTCGAGGCGTACCTTCGCTCGGCGGGAGTAAGCGACGAGGAGCTCGGGCTCGTCCGCGCGCGGCTTCGTGGCTGAGCAGGTCATCGGGCTATTCGGGCCGACGGCGAGCGGCAAGTCGGACGTCGCAGCCGCGCTGACGGAACTGATGCCGGCGGAGGTCGTCTCGGCCGACGCCATGCAGGTCTACGAAGGACTGCCGATCCTCACGAACCGCTCGCCACACCCGGAGCGGCTGGTCGGGGTCTGGCCCCTCTCGCACCTCGCCTCGGTTGGGGAGTACGCGCCGCTCGCGCACGCGGCGATCGACGAGATCCTCGCCCAGGGCAAGACTCCCCTCGTCGTGGGCGGCACGGGGCTCTACTTCCGCGCGGCCCTGGCCGAGCTCGATCTGCCGCCGGCTCCGAGCGTGGGTGCACGCGAGCGGTGGGGGCGGCTCTACGAGGAGGCCGGCCCGGAAACCGCGCATGCCCGCCTCGGTGAGCTTGACCCGGAGGCGGCGGAGCGCGTTCATCCGAACGACCGCCGCCGTGTCGTCCGCGCGCTCGAGCTGGCCGAGGCCGGCCGGTCGCTCGTACCGCGCCGGGACGAGCTCTTCGGCGGCGCCTGGCGGCACCCGACACTGGTCGTCGGGCTGGAGGTGCCCAAGACCGAGCTCGAGCGCCGGATCGCGGAGCGGACGAGGCGCATGTTCGAGGCGGGCGTCGAGGACGAGGTGCGCGCCGCGCTCGTAGCCGAGCCGTCTGCCACCGCGGGGAAGGTCATCGGCCTTCACGAGGTCGCAACGCTGCGGCGCGAGGAGGCGATCGAGGCGCTGACCACGCGGACGCGGCGCTACGCGGCCTATCAGCGCAAGTGGCTGCGGCGCCTCGAGGACGTCGTTATCGTCGCGGCCGACCGGCCGCCGGAGGAGACCGCTGTTGAGATCGTCGAGCTGGCACGCACTCGGGAACGTCTACCTCGTCGTTGAGCCCTCGGCGGACGGGCTCGACCTCGCCGGCACGGACGGGGCGGTCGAAGTACTCTCGATCGAGGGCGACGACGTGATGGTCGAGATCGTCAACCCGGACGGCTCGCGGGCGGAGATGTCCGGCAACGGAACGCGCATCGCGGCGGCCTGGCTCATGAGCCGCACCGGGTCGACAACCGCGCGTGTGCACGTTGGACCGAGGACGGTCGAGGTGCAGAGGACCGCCGACGGCCTCTACGAGTCGGCGCTGGGGCCGGTCCAGGTGGGAGAGTCGGAGCACGTCGACGGGATCGAGCTCACTCCCGTCTTGGTTGGCAATCCTCACGCTGTCGTCGTTGGCGACCCAGGTCGGATCGGCGAGCTCGGGCCCCGGCTAGAGGGACACCCGCGGTTCCCGGAGCGAACGAACGTCCAGGTCGTCCGCGTCGACCGGCCCGGCGAGGTCACGGCACGCGTCTGGGAGCGCGGCGTGGGGGAGACCTCGGCCTCCGGGACGAGTGCGGTGGCTGTCGCCGCTGCGACGCAGGGGGACGGCGAAGTCGTCGTGCACTTCCCCGGCGGCGACCTGCTGGTGCGCCTCCAGAACGGCGAGGCCTGGCTCACGGGCCCGGCCGAGCCTCTCGACGAATTGCCGGAATACAGGCGCGAAATCAGCACGGATTCGTAACGGCCTCGCCGGTATCGTCGCCTCCGAGGGCGGAGGGGAAAGCGACCCCACCCGGGTGGGGGTGTGCTCAGCTCCCGATCTCGAACTCGCGCAGGACGTCGTTGAGGCTCGTCTTGAGATCCGTCTGTGCGCTCCGCCAGCCGACCACGAGCGCGCAGGCGACTTGAAACGTCCCCGCCGGGAACTCCTTCGGCCTCGTCCCCGGCACGACGACCGCCCGCGGCGGGACGTAGCCACGGTGCTCCACCGGCTCCGGGCCCGTCACGTCGATCACCGGCACCGATCCCGTCAGCGAGACGTTCGGCGCGAGCACCGCCCGTTCACCGATTACGACCCCCTCCGTGAGGATGCAGCGTGAGCCGACGAACGCCCCGTCCTCGACGATCACGGGCCGCGCCTGCACCGGCTCGAGCACACCGCCCACGCCGACGCCGCCCGCCAGGTGGACATCGGCCCCGATCTGGGCGCACGACCCGACCGTGGCCCATGTGTCGACCATGGTGTTCGGGCCCACCCAGGCGCCGATGTTGACGTAACTCGGCATCAGGATGACGCCGCGGGATAGGAACGACCCGTAGCGCGCAGTCGCCGGCGGGACGACGCGCACGCCGTGCTCGGCGTGGTCGTGCTTGAGCGGGATCTTGTCGAGGTACTCGAACGGGCCGACCTCGATCGGCTCGACCTTTCGCAGCCGGAAGTACTCGAGAATCGCCTTCTTCGCGTCCTCGTTCACGCGCCACTCGCCGTCGACCTTCTCCGCTACCCGCACCTCGCCGCGGTCGAGCGCCGCGATCGTGCCTTCGACGTTCATCAGGATTCCTCCCGCAGGATCTCGGCCGCCCGTTCGCACTCCTCGAGCGTCGGGACGAGCGCGAAGCGGACGTACCCCTCGCCGCTCGGACCGAACATCTCGCCCGGGGAGACGATGACCCCGCGCTCGAGCAGCGCCTGCGGATCCGGCCCCACGACCCAGAGATACATCGTCGCCTCGCCTGCCACGATCTCCCAGCCTCGGCTCTCGATCGCCGGAACCAGGACCTCGCGCTTCGCGCGGTAGCGCGCCCGTGTCTCCTCGACGTGACGCTCGTCGTCCCACGCGACGATCGAGGCCCGCTGCACGAACTCCTGCGGCGCCGTCCCGACGGTCGGGCGGTACGCCTTCAAGGCCGCGACGAGCTCGGGCGGGCCTGCGACGAAGCCGGAGCGGTAGCCGGTCATCGACGAGCGCTTGCTCAGCGTCTGGAAGACGACCATGCGCGAGCGGTCGGCGGCCTGCAGCGCCGACGGCGGCGGCTCGTCGAACCACAACTCGGTGTACGCCTCGTCCGAGCCGACGAAGAAGTCGTGCCGCTTGGCAACCTCTGCGAGCTCATCGTAGAAGGAGCGCGGGGCGACCGCGCCCGTCGGGTTGTGCGGATAGTTGACCCACACGAGCGCGACGTCGTCGTCGAGCTCGTCGAGATCCGGCAGGAAGCCGTTCTCGCGCCGCAACGGGAGCGTCTGCACCTCCGCACCGGCGAAGAGCGCGCCGCGCTCGTACACCGGGTAGGCGGGCTCGCCGAACGAGACCACCCGGCCGGCGGTTCCCAGAACCTGCGCCAGGGAGAAGATCGCCTCCTTCGAGCCGTACGTCGGCACGATCTCGGTCTCCGGATCGACGGACGCGCCGAACCGCCGCTCGAGCCATCCCGCGGCAGCCTCGCGCAGCTCCGGCAGCCCCTGGGCCAGCGGATACGGCGCCCGCTCCGGCAGCGCCTCGACGAGCGCGCGCCGGATCATCGGGTCGGTCGGCTCGTTCGGATCGCCCTTGCCGAAGTCGATCACCTCGACGCCGGCTGCGAGCAGCCTCCGCCGCTCCTCCTCGAGCCGCGTGAACGGATAGACGGCCATCTCGGCCAGTACGCGATTGATCACGAGATGAACCTAGCCAGCGTCTCGTACACAGCGTGCAGGTTCTCGATCGGGATCTGTTCGTCCTGCCGGTGCGCGTAGACCGTCGCGCCTGGGCCGTAGTTGATCGCTTCGATCCCCTGCTCGGCAAACTGGGCCACGGGCGTCCACGCCTGCTTCGGCGCGATCTCGGGCACGAGCTCCCGCAACCGCAACACCTGCGGATTCGCGAGCGCAGGCAGCGCCGACGGCGAGTTGTGGAGGACGCGCAGCTCGCCCCACGGCACGAGCTCACGCAGGCGCGCCTCTGCCTCTTCGCGCGAGCGCCCCGGCGCGTAGCGGAAGTTGAGCTCGGCCCAGGCCTCGGCCGGCACGACGTTCGCCGCAATCCCGCCCTCGACCCGGACCGCACTGAGGACCTCCCGATAGACCAGCCCGTCGCGCTCGACCTCGAGCGGCTCCAGCCGGGCCAGCGGCGCCAGCCCCTCCGCGAGCGCGTGAATCGCGTTGCTGCCTGTCCACGGCCGCGCCGAGTGCGCGCTCTCGCCGTGGAACTCCACTCGCGCCTGGAGGTTGCCGAGACAACCCGCGTGGAGAATCGCGTCTGTCGGCTCGAGCACGACCGCGAGCTCGGCGCCGCCCAGGATCCCGCTCGCGAACACCTCTGGCAGCGGGCTCTCCTCCAGCGCGACCTCCTCCCGCGTGAAGAAGACGTAGCGCGCCGGGGCCTCGGCGCGGGCGAGCTCGAGCATGACGGCGACGCCGCCCTTCATGTCGCTTGCGCCGAGGCCCCGGACGACGCCGTCCTCGATGCTGCCCGGGAGGTTGCCCTGCGCCGGCACCGTGTCGACGTGGCCGGCGAGGACGAGCGGGGCGGCCGGGTCTCCCCAGACGATCGCGTCCCCGTCGTCGTAGATCGGCTCCCCTGGCAGAAGGCGCCGCACGAGCTCCATCGCAAGCGCTTCACAGTGGCTCTCCGACGGGATGTCGACGAGCTCGAGCGTGCGGGCCGCGAGATCGGAAGCTGGCATGGCAGGAGTCATAATGACCGCCGGATGGCGGTGAGACAGCCCGATCGCTCCTCGGCGGCCGAGCCCGAGCGCGGGCTCATCCTCGCCGTGCTCCCACAGGGCGCCGACGGCGCGGACGAGCTCGCCGAGCTCGAGGAGCTCGCGCGCACCGCACAGGTCGAGCCGGTCGGCCGAGTCGTCCAGCACCGGCGGCTGCCGGATCCGCGGACCTACGTCGGCAAAGGAAAGATCGAGGAGCTCAAGCAGGCGTACGGCGACGCCGGCGCAGAAGTGCTCATCGTCGACGACGAGCTGAGCCCCCCGCAGCAGCGCGCGCTCGAGAACACCCTTCAGGCCCGGGTCGTCGACCGGACGCAACTGATCCTCGACATCTTCGCGCAGCACGCCGTGAGCGCCGAGGGCAAGCTCCAGGTCGAGCTCGCGCAGCTCGAATACAACCTCCCGCGGATGCGCGGGATGTGGCAGCACCTCGAGCGGCTCGGCGGCGGAACGGGAGGTCTTGGCGCCGGCGTCGGCACCCGCGGCCCGGGCGAGTCGCAGCTCGAGACCGACCGGCGCCTCGCGCGACGCCGGGTCACGCTGCTTCGCGAGCGACTGCGCAAGCTGAGCCGCCAGCGCGACGTGAGGCGGAAAGAGCGGAAGCGCACCGAGACGCCGACGGTCGCGCTCGCCGGATACACGAACGCCGGCAAGTCGACGCTGCTGAACGCTCTCACCGACGCCGGCGTCTCGGTCCGCGATCGCCTCTTCGAGACGCTCGACCCGACGACGCGCGGCTTCGAGCACGAGGGCAGGCGCTACCTCGTCACCGACACGGTCGGCTTCGTCCGGCGGCTGCCCCACCAGCTCGTGGAGGGCTTCGCGGCGACGCTCGAGGAGACGCTCGTCGCCGACCTCGTCCTCCACGTCGTCGATGCTTCGGCGTCGGAGCAAGAAATGGTCGAGCAGATCGCCGCCGTCGACGCGGTGCTGCACGAGATCGGCGCCGACGAGCTGCCAGTCCTGCTCGTCATGAACAAGATCGACGTGGTCGACGCGCTCGGCCGGCGCCGGCTCGGGAACCGCTACCCGGAGGCGATCCAGCTCTCGGCACTCGGGGGCGAGGGGCTGGAGGAGCTGCGGCTGCGGATCGCCGAGCGCTTCGGCGAGCGGTTCACGCGGGTGCGGCTGCTTCTGCCGTACGAGGAGGGGGGACGTCTGAACGAACTCTACGCCCTCGGCGCGCCGATCGAGGAGCGGGAGGACACGCCGGGAGGCGTCGTCGTCGTCGCGCGCCTGCCGCGGCGCGAGCTGCCGCGCTTCGCGCCCTACCTGCTCAGCGAGACCGCCGCGCCGAAGCGGCGCACGGTCTAGTGGCCGAGCTCGCCTTCCAGCGCCTGCGGGAAGACGCCGTTCTCCCCGAGCGCGCGTACGACGGCGACGCGGGACTGGACCTCACGGCCTGCGAGCGCGTCGAGCTCCAGCCCGGGACGCGCGCGGTGGTGGGGACGGGCGTCGCCGTGGCGATCCCCGAGGGCCATGCAGGCTTCGTCCAGCCGCGGTCGGGGCTGGCCGCCCGCCACGGCATCGCCGTCGTGAACTCGCCAGGCCTCGTCGACAGTGGGTACCGCGGGGAGCTCAAGGTCGTGCTTCTCAACACCGACCGGGACGAGTCGTTCGTCGTCGAGCCCGGAATGCGGATCGCTCAGCTGGTGGTCGTCCCGGTGGCAACGCCTAAGCCCGTGGAGGTGGCGGAGCTGCCCGGAAGCGAGCGCGGCGAGAAAGGGTTCGGCAGCTCGGCGCACTGATGCCGCTCGAGCCACGCATCCGCGTCTCGGCCGTCCTCCGCTGGGAGGGACGCGTCCTTCTCTGCCGGCACGAGAAGGCAGGACGCGGGGAGTACTGGCTTCTGCCCGGCGGGGGGGTGAACAGCGCCGAGAGCCTCGTCGACGCCCTGCGCCGCGAGCTGGAGGAGGAGGTGGGGATCGGGGACGATCTGACCTTCGAGGGGCCGGTCGCCGTCGTCGATTCGATCGCGCCGAGGCGCGCCTTCGTCGGGAAGCACGTCGTCCACATCATCTTCGCCGCCGACCTCTCCGGCCGCTCCCTCGAGCGCGTCACCTCGAAGGACGCCGCCGTGCGCGGCCATCGCCTCTTCGACCCCGGCGAGCTCGACGACGTCGTGCTCCACCCGCCCCTCCAGCGTTTCCTGGGGCGCTGGCAGCCCGGCGACCCGGCGGTGTACCTCGGCGCCCTCTGGGCCCCGTAGCGCCTCATGGCGTTACCTCCACTCAGACGCGTCTCGATCCAGGGCTATCGCGCTGCCCGCGAGCTCGAGCTCTCGCCCGGCTCCGTCTGCGCGGTCGTCGGAGAGGCATCGAGCGGGAAGTCCACGGTGCTGACGGCGATCTGGACTCTGCTCGAGGCCGCCGCCCCGCCGCCGACCATCGACGACGTCGCCCATGACGGAGCGAGTGGACGGATTCGCCTCGAAGCCGACGTGG
>DASQCM010000031.1:0-12956 GCA_035634675.1 Gaiellaceae bacterium | reverse complement strand
ACGCCCACCCCAGACCGAGCGCCTGCGCGCAGCGCAGCGGCGGCGATCGGCCCCTGAGCTGGCATGGTGTAATCGGCGCGCGCCGGAAGACCGGTTCGGCAGACCCGCGCGATCGCGCTGCTGTCACCCTCGACAGGCCAGTTCCTCCCGATGGGGCCGAGGTAGCCGTCGGCAGTTGCAAGCAGGGTCGCGGTGCCGCTGCCGTCGTAGCGCATCACCACGCTCAGAGGGGCGTTGAACATCCGTGCCACCTCATGCCGGACGGCGTCGAGCACACGGTGCGGCGTCGCCCCCTCGGCGACGAGCGTAGCCACTCGTCGCAGCGCCGCCTGTTCGTCGGCAAGCTGCGCGAGCTGCTCGTGCGCCTCGCTGTTTGCGATCGCGGTCGCGAAGAGCTCGGCGAACTCGGCCAGTCGCTCCTCGGTGTCGCGGGGCAGCGGCTTCTCGCTCTTCGAAGCGACGGCCAACACACCCCATAGGCGGCCATCCACCGTGAGCGGCGCTCCTACCGAGGACTGAAAGCCCAGCGCACGGGCGGCCTCCTGTGCCTCACCCGGCGCGTCTGCGATCCGGTCGACGCGGGCGGGCCGGCCGGATTCCAGGATCATGCCCGAAACGCTGCCCTCGAGCGGGTAGCGGATGCCGAGGTTGCTGAAGCCTCCCTCGGGCGTCCAGCTGCTTACCGTGGTGATGGTGCCGTCTGGTTCGTAGCGAATGACGGCGGAGCCATCCGCGCCGATCAACGCCGCCACCTCCGCGCTCACCGCCTCGAACACCTCTGCCGGCCCCGCACCTATTGCTGCAACCAGTGTCGCGACCCGCCTCAGCGCCGCCTGTTCCTCCGCGAGTTGAGCGCGCTCGTCGTGAGCTTCGCTGTTCGCGATTGCGATGGCTACCAGGTCGGTGAATTCCGACAGCCGATCCTCGACGTGCTCCGGGAACGGTGCGTCCGGAGACGAAGTCGCGACCATTCCCCAGACCTTGCCGTCGACGATGATCGGGGCGCCGGCGACCCTGTCGAAGCCCCGCTCGCGTGCCTCGGCGGCCAGCGCCCCGGGGAGATCGGTGTAATCCTCGACTCGTATCGGTCGGCCGGTGCGCAGCACCTCGCGGGCCACCGACGGCCCGTCGAGCGCCCAGCGAGAGCCCGGGTGGAAGCCGTGCGGACGGGAGCCCCACACCGCGACGACGGTCATCGTCTCACCGCCCTCGTCGTATCGACAAACCGCAGCGTTCGGGAGCTGCAGGACTTGTGCAACCTCCCGGGCCAACGCTTCGAACACCGCAGTGGACGGAGCGCCCGACGCCACGAGCGTCGCCACCCGGCGCAACGCCGCCTGCTCCTGGGCGAGTCGGCGCAGCTCGATGGTGTCGTCGTTCCGCTGATCCGCCGGCGGGGCGGATGTGCCCATCACGTCAAGGTACCCCATAATCGTGGCTGTGAGCACAATCGCGACCCGGGTGGTGGTGGCCGACGACGAGGTTCTCATGCGCGAGGGTCTCGCAGGCCTGCTCGCGCGGTCCGGGTTCGAGGTCGTCGGCCAGTCCGGAAACGCCTCCGAGCTGCTCGAGCTCGTGCGCGAGCTTCAGCCTGACCTCGTGATCGTCGACATCCGCATGCCGCCCACGCACACGACCGAGGGCCTCGAAGCCGCCGAGGCGATACGCGAGGAGTTTCCCGAGACGGCCGTCGTCGCGCTCTCCGCATACGTCGAGGTCGAGAGGGCGACCGCGCTGCTGGCCAGTGGCGGGCGGAGCGGCTATCTGCTCAAGAGCCGGGTAACCGATGTCGACGAGTTCGTCGAGACGCTGGAGCGCATTCTCAAGGGAGCGTCGGTGGTGGATCCTGCGCTCGTGCAGGAGCTCGTAGCCGCGCGCGGTGCTCACGACCCACTCGACGTCCTCTCGCCTCGTGAGAGGGAGGTACTCGCCCTCATGGCCGAAGGGCGATCCAATGCCGGCATCGCGCACACGTTGTGGATCACCGAGTCGACGGTCGAGAAGCATGTTCGTTCGATTCTGAGAAAGCTCCGTTTGCCGGCGGGGGAGGACGATCAACGCCGGGTGCTCGCAGTGGTCACGTACCTCAACGCTCGCTAGCTCTCTCGACCCTCAGGCTCCGCACAGGGCGAGGATCGCGGCCGCCGACAGGCGGGCCTTGGAAATGAATCCCGCTGCCGGGCTCGTCGCGATCTCCTCGGCGTACTCGTCGGGCGCCTGGGTGGAGATCAGGATCACCCGGCTGCTGAGGAGCTTTGCGACGTCGAAGCCGCTCTCGTTACCGAGCCGGATATCGACGAGCACGACGTCCGGCCGGAGCTCCTTCTCGAGTTGCAGCGCTTCGGTGCTCGTGGTCGCCACCCCGACGACGACCATGCCTTCTCGCTCGAGCAGCACGCGCGCGGTTTCGAGGAAGGCTCGGTTGTCGTCGACTATGAGGCAGCGAATCTGCAACCCGGTCAGCGATCCACGAGAAGCGATTCGCTAGTAGCCGCCGTAGCCGCCGCCACCGCCGCCCTGCGGATTCGACGCGGGCGCGACCATGGATCCGGACGGGGAGACGGCAAACCAGGAGCCGCCGAACGCCTTGACGCCCTCCCCGTTCGTATCGCCCGGCTTCTTGTCATTCACGAAGGTGTACAGGGGATGGCCGTTGTAGGTGAGCTGGCTCATGCCGTCCGGACGACTCGTGGTTCCGACGTCGGCTGCCTTGGCGCCGCTGCCGATCGCGGGATTTCGTCCGACGTGCAGCGGCGGCCAGTTGGTGGCGCAGGAACTCATGCAGGCGCTGGTGTTTCCCATGTCGCGCCCGAAGAGGTAAAGCGTCCGGCCCTGCCGGTCGACGAGCACGTTGCCGAGGCCGGTGTTCGCGACGCCGACCGCCGCCGGGTGCCCGTTGGGCGTTGTGGGGAGCGCATTCGACGCGCTGCCGCCACAGGCCGCCAAAGCGAGGACTGCTAGCGGCAACGCGCCGATGAGAAGTGAGGTGCGGCGAAACATCTTCAATCACGATGCCTCGTCGTTCGTGAGCGAGCATCGTGGCGGGCCGGAAACCGGGGTAGCGGCTAGCCGGAGTTCTGAGTTTGCGGCTTGCCACGAAGCGGCCCGCTCATCTGGCAGGCAGCGTTCGAGTGACGGTGACTCTCAAGACGCCCCTCGTCGTCGCTGTGTCGGTGCTGGCGCTTCTATGGGTCCCTTCCGCGGCTGCGCATGCCTTTCTCGTGCGGTCGAATCCTGCGGCCGGGTCGGCGGTGGTCCGGGCGCCGAGCTCGGTGAGGCTCTTCTTCGACGAAGGCGTTCGACCGGCGTCCGGAATCGAGGTCGTAAGCAACGGCGGCGGCTCCGTACTCGCCGGACGTCCATTCGTGCCTCCCGGAAAGCCTGCCGAGATCGTCCTGCCGCTTCGGCCGCACCTCGAGCGCGGCGGCTACACGGTGCGCTGGCGCGAGATCGACGTCGACGACGGCCACCTGATCGTCGGCGTCTTCGCGTTCAAGGTGGGTCGTGGCGGGCCGCCGCCCCAACCCGTCCTCGCCGCCGGCAGCGGCGATCCGTCATTCGCGGCGGTCGCGAGCCGCTGGCTGCTGCTTGCGGGCGTCCTCGTAGGCGCCGGCGTAACCCTGTTCGGCCTGGTCGTCTGGCGGCCGGCAGTGCGCACAGGAGAAGCGGAGCTGTTCGAGGGACGACTCAGTGCGGCAGAGTCGCTGATCCTTGCTGCAGCGCTTGCGCTCGCCGCGCTCGGGGCGTATCTCTCGGTCGCGCTCGAGCCGGGCACGTCGGGCACGACGTTCGGGCATCGGATGGAGATCGGCGGGGCCGTCGCTGCAGTGGCCGCGCTGGCCTCTCTGGCGTCGCTTCGGCTGAGGAGGCTCAGGCCGGTCGCCTGGGTGGGCGCGCTCCTGCTCGTAGCGCTCCCGACGGTGACGGGGCATGCGCTGCAGCACGGCGCATCGAGGGCAGTGAGTGTGCCGGCGGATCTCGTCCACCTCGCGTCGGCGGGTTTCTGGATCGGAGGCTCGCTCGAGCTCGGGCTCGTCCTTTCGGTCGTGCTGCGAATGCCGGACTCGTCGTCTCGCCACAGCGGACTGGCGCTCGTCGTGCGCTACTCGCGATTCGCGGTCGTCGCGGTCGCACTCGTCGGTCTCAGCGGCGTGTTCCGCGCCTTCGGCGAGTTGAGCTCGTTCTCCCAGCTCTGGACGACCGGCTACGGACGCCTGCTTATTGCCAAGACGGCCATCTTCAGCGGCCTGGTCGTGATTGGCTGGCTCAACCGCTACCGGTTGACCCCTGCCCTCGCGCGGAATGTCGATGAAGCTGAGCGCGGGCCGGTCGTGACCAGGCGTCTCCGGCGAAGCCTCTTCACCGAGCTTGCCGCGCTCACCGTTGTTCTTGTCCTCGTCGCCGTCCTGACGAACGTCCGGCCCGGTCGCGACTACGTCTCCTCCCGCACGGCGTCGCCACCCGGGGCGACCTCGCCTCGCGAAACGGTCGTTCTCGCCGCCCAGGACCGCGACCTCGCCGTCGGGCTCGGGATCACGCGCAGCGATGACACGCACCTCGCACTGCGCGCGACCGTGCTCGGACCGAAAGGGCCGGTCTCGAACCTTGGCCTCAATTTCGTCGTCGACGGTGCCCGCGCTTCCCACTTTGCCGCAGCATCCGCTTGCGGTCGCGGCTGTTACCAGGCCACGGCGCCGGCGGTCGGACCGATCGGAGAGATCCTGCTGCGGATCGGGACGCCCGGACGCTCCCCGACCACTCTCACGTACGTTTCGCCGGCACGTCTCCCGGCCCCTGACGCCTCGGCGATCGTCCATCGCGCCGCGGCCAAGATCACCCACCTGCGGACGCTCGTGATCCACTCGCGGCTCGCCTCGGATCCCGACCACGAGCTGACGACAACCTACCGAGAGGTCGCGCCGAACCGTCTCGAGTACCTGAACTCGGATGGCTCGGCCTCCATCATCATCGGCAGACGCCGCTGGGACCGCGCCTCCCGCGACGGCCCTTGGCGCGAGTCGCCACAAAATCCGCCCGTCCGCGAGCCGGTGCCGTTCTGGCCGCCTCGTTTCACGGATGCGCATCTGCTGCGCCTCGCACGGGTCCACGGCGACCCGGTCTGGGTCGTGTCGTTCCTTGATCCGGCCACGCCCGCCTGGTTCAAGCTCTGGGTCGACCGCCGCACGTACCAGACTCTCCGCCTCGAGATGATCGCGACCGCCCATTTCATGCGCAATCGCATGGACCGTTTCGACGCACCGATCGCCGTCGAGCCGCCTGGCGACAAAGGATGACCGCTCGGCGGGCAGTGCTAGGTTCGACTCGGAGTGCAGCCTCTGAGCGGGATGCTGGTCGTCGACCTCAGTCGATACCTTCCGGGCGCTTTCGCGTCCCGGGAGCTACTGGAGCTCGGTGCGCGCGTCGTCTGCATCGAGCCGCCCGGTGGCGATCCCCTGCGGAGCACCGCCCCCGCCTGGGACGCCGCGCTGCGCGCGGGGAAGGAGTCGCTCGAGCTTGACCTGAAGCGCGATCCCGAGCCGGCACTCGATCTCTTGCGCGAGGCCGACGTCGTGCTCGAGTCGTTCCGCCCCGGCGTCGCCTCTCGGCTCGGCGTCGGCCCGGAGCACGTTCCGGAACGCACCGTCTACTGCTCCATCACCGGCTTCGGCCTCGGCGGCCGAGACGAGCAGCGCGCAGGGCACGACCTCAACTACCTCGGCTGGGCCGGCGCGCTCTGGGACACGGCGCCGGCGTTGCCGCCCGTCCCGATCGCCGACTTCGCGGCGGGAGCGCTCGGCGCCGTGACCAAGATCCTCGCAGCCCTGCTCGAGCGCGACCGCACCGGCCGCGGTGCTCACGTCGTCGTCTCGATGACCCACGGCTCGCACCGCCTCGTCGCGCATCGTCTCGGCGGCGACACCGTTCCGCGCATGCTCACCGGCGGCCTCGCCTCGTACCGGATCTACGAGACCGCGGACGGACGGCATCTCACCGTCGCCCCACTCGAGCCCGTGTTCTTCCGCCGGCTGACGGAGTTGGTCGGCCGGCCGGAGCTGGCCGAGCGCCAGTTCGACGCCGACCAGGAGGCACTCGCGGCCGAACTCGCGTCCATCTTCGCGAAGCGCCCGCTCGCCGACTGGCTGGAGCTCTTCGACTCGGAGGACGTCTGCGTCGGCCCGGTCGCAACGATCGCCGAGGCCGCGACCGACCTCGCCTGATCTAGAGACCGTGCGCCTTGAGCCAGCCAAGCGCGGTGTCGGCGACTTCGCGCCACCCGCTGTCGATCGTGAGCGAGTGCGCGCGATCCGGGAACGTGCGCAGGTCGGTGATCGCCGGAGACTTGCGGTAGAGCCTCTGGGTCTGGCGGCTGATCGTGGCCGGGACGGTGTGATCCTTACCGCCGGCCGTGATCAGCAGCGGCCCGCGCGTCGCGTTCTTGCCGTCGACGGCCGCGGGGGAGCCGGGCGTAACGTTCGCGAGCGCCGACTCGAAGAGCGGCTTCCCCGGCGAGGGGATCGCCCACCGCTCCCAGAGCTCGTCCGACTCCGGCTCGGAGAGCACGTTGCCGAATCCGTACCGGAACTCGCCCTTGGTGAGCGAGACGGCACGGTTCCGGTTCGCGGGGTTGCGCAGCGCGACCGAGGCGACGCGCAAGGCAGACGGCGGCAGGTAGAGCACGCCCTTCGCGGGCGCCGGGTCGATCGCCACTGCGGCCGCCGCGGCGCCGTCGGAGAGAAGGCGCTGCACGATCAGCCCTCCGAAGGAGTGGCCGACGACGATCGGCTTGCGGTCGAGCTTGGCAATCTCGGCCGCGTGGTGCGCGACGATCTCGTCGAGGCCATAGCCGGCAACGCGCTCGGGCGCGTCACGCGTCTCGGCGACGGTGTCGCCGTCACCCGGCCAGCCGACCGCGCTCGCCGAGTAGCCCGCCTCGTTGAACGCCTCCACCCAAGGACTCCACGAGTCGGCGTGCAGCCAGAGCCCGTGGACGAAGACAACCGGAGTAGGCCCCGCCTCCACGGGTAGATTCTTTCACACAGCGGCACCGCGGCCGCACACGGCGGCCGCGGCACCCGGTTTCCTAGCCGGCGAGGAGCTTCGCCTTTTGCGCCTCGAACTCGGCGTCCGTGAGCACGCCCGACGTGTGAAGCTCGCCGAGCTGCTTGAGCTGCTCCATCATGTCCGGCGCCTCAGCCGCGGGCGCCGCCGCCGGCGCCGGCTCGTCGGCATACTGCTGCTCGTCCTCAGCCGCCCACCTGTTCGCCTGGCGGCGGGAGACGCGGTTCGACACCGCTGTCGCCGTGCCGGCGATCACGGCCGTCCGGGCCACTCCACGTAGAAGTCCCATGGTTCACTCGCTCCTTTCGCGTTCGTCGCGTCGCGCCTAGGCGTTCGCGGACTCGATCTCTTCCAGCGTCGCCATGAGCGCATCGACCGGGATTCGGCCGTTGGCGACAACCTGCGCCCCGCTCCGCCTCATGGCCGAGACAAATGGAGCAGCCCACCGGTTCTCGAAGAGGAGAATGGCCGCCGACGCGCCCGGCTCGAGCGCCGCGCTCGCCTCGTCGTAGTCGTCCTGGCCGAGGAGACCGGACGACGCGCCCTCGAACTGCGCGAGGTCGAGTTGCCCGTCCCCGTCGATGTCCGCGATCGCGAGCCCAGCGACCGTTCCGTCCTCGCCCTTCGTCACGAACGCGAGGTCGAGCACACGGATGATCCCGAGGTCCGACAACCGCACGATCTCGTCGAGTCCCTCTCCCGTCGGCTCCTTGCCCGGCGGCCACTCGACGATGAGGTAGTCGACCGGCCCCAGCTCGATCTCGTTCTCACTCACTGCACACCTCCTGGTCTCGGACAAGCACGCCTCGACGATGCCCGCGGTACAGCCTCGCCGCATCATACGAAGGGGACGACGTCGAGCGGCCGGCTACGGGGCTACGGCCGTGCCGACGATCGCCGGCCGCACGAACTTCGGCGCCTTGGGCAGCTCCGTGGGCTCGATCCTGGAGACCGTGAACCCCTGCTCCTCGATCGCGGCGAGGGTCTGCCGGTTGCAGTCGCAACCGACCAGGAAGTGGTTGAGCCAGTTGATCCGGTCCTGCAAGCGCGCGAGCTTCGGGTCGTCGGAGCGAACGTGCTCGAGGAAGAGGAGCCGACCGCCCGGACGTAGGACCCGTCGCACCTCCCGCAGCGCACGGGCCTGATCCTCCACTCCGCAGAGGACCAGGGTGGAGACGACGGCGTCGAAGCTCGCGTCCTCGAACGGGAGCTCCTCGGCGGAGGCCTGCACCACCTTGGCCGCCGGTGCCTCCTCGTGCACCTTGCGCTGCAGCCGGCGCAGCATCGCCGGCTCCGGCTCGGTCACCACGAGCGAGGAGAGCGCGGTGTCGTAGTGAGAAAGGTTCATCCCGGTGCCCGCGCCAACCTCGAGGACGTCTCCCGAAACGTCGCCGAGCAGCCGTTGCCGCATCTCGCCCACCCCGGCCTCCTCGCTCGAGCGGGACATGCGGTCGTACATCGCCGCGAAGAGTTTGTCGCGAAGGCTCACGAGAAGCCTAAGAAACCACATCCGCTGCAGAAGGCGCCGCAGCGGGCTCCTCCATGGGCTCGTTCATCATTCGCAGCATCGGCCAGCCGCCGCCGCGCCGGAAGTAGCGCCAGATCAGGACACCCGCGACTGCGAAGAAGACGATGTTCAGGTACGTGCTGTAGTTCCACTCGACCCGCGCCGTCACGACCTTCGCGTCGCGCTCGGTCGGCACGAGGCCGAGCCCCTGGAACAGGAGCTCGACGAGCAGGCCGGCCGCGACCATCGACAGGTAGAAGGTGACGAGGATGAAGCCGGCCGTCCGCCAGCCGTAGTAGCGGCGGTAGATGTCGAGGATCGGGAGGATCAGGAGGTCGGCGAAGATGAAGGCGAGCACACCGCCGAAGCTGATCCCGCCGTTCCAGAGGACGGCAGCGAGCGGCACGTTCCCGATCGAGCAGACGAAGCTGAGCATGGCGACGGCCGGGCCGATCACCGGCCCCCAAACCTTGGCGAGGGTGGGGTGATGCTCGAGAAAGAGCCCCTGCCAGAACGAGTTCGGCACCCAGGCGGCGAGGGCGCCGGCGATCAGCAGCCCGCCGAAGACGTCCCGCGCCACCGCGGCCCAGTCCATGACGAAGTAGTCCGCCGTCGCCGTGAAGCCGGCCGGAGTGCGCAGCCGCTGCCACCACCGTCCTTCGCCGGCGGCGGACATGTCCATCTCTGCATGACCTTCCATCAGGCCGAGCCGCCCACGTTCCGCTTCCCTGCGCGCCTCGTCGACCAGTCGGCGCTTGAGGAAGGAGCGGAAGAGCAGCGCCACGAAGACGATCATGAGCGGCCCGCCCACGAACTCGCCGGCCACGAACTCCCAGCCGAGGAGCACCGCCATGATGATTCCGAGCTCGATCACGAGGTTGGTCGAGGCGATCTGGAACGCCATCGCGGCGGTGAAGTTCGCGCCCTGGCGGAAGAGTGAGCGGGCGAGCGCCACCGAGGCATACGAACAGCTCGAGGACGCTGCGCCAAGCCCCGTTGCGACCGCCAGCGTCCGGGGCGAGTCGTCGGGAAGGAGCCTGCGCATCTCCCGCTTCGACACGACCGCCTGCACGACGGCCGAGAGGCCGAAGCCCAGGATGAGCGCCCAGATGACTTCCCACGTCATCCCGAACGCGAACGAGAACGCACTCCACAGCTCGTGCGGGATGTCGAGCGCCAGCGGCAAGGCTTACGAGGAGGGTGCTTCGACCGGGTCTAGACCGCGGCGCGACTTCCGCAGGAAGACTCCGCCGACGAGGAGCAGCAGCAGCTCGACCGCCGTCAGCGCGAGCCGATTCAGGGCGACTGCACCGAGAGCCTGGCCCGGCGTCGCGACCGCGAGCATCAGCCCATACATCGAGGCCTCGCGCACCCCGAGGCCCGACGGCGCGAAGACGACGAGGACGGCAACGATCGCGCCGACGGCGGACACGCCGCCGAGAAAGACGATCGAGGCCGCCTCCGGATGGGCGCCCACCGAGCGCAGCATCAACCAGAGCGCCACTCCGCCGACCACCCAGGTGCAGGCGTAGAAGACGAGGAGCGCGCTCAACGTGCGCGCCCGCATGTTCGGCAGCTCCTGCTTGTAGCCGAGCCGCCGCAGCACCTTGTGGGCCAGGGGCCGGAAGACGCGGGGCTGCACCAGGATCGCGATCACCACGCCGAAGATGATGAGCGGCGCGAGCGGCGCCTTGACGTCGTCGACGTAGGCGAGGCTGAGTACGAAGACCATCACGCCGGCGACGGCCGAGAGCCCCGCCTCGAGCAGCATCGACGAGGTCACGAGCGCCGCGTCGGTGACGCCTGCCCGCCGGGCGGCGACGACGCGCGCCGCCGGAGTCCAGATCCCTCCGGGGATGTACTTCGCGAGCATCGAGACCATCTCAGCCCGCAGGGCCGCCGGATATGAGAGCCGGACCCCCCATTCCCGGAGGATCCACATCCAGCCGAACACGAACACGAGGTAATAGACGCCGAGGACCGCGCAGCCGGCAATGAAGACGGCGAGATTGGAATGGTGGAGGTCGTTCGCGGCGGAGTTGAACGACCCGCGCAGCCCCCAGCCGAGCGCGCTGAAAAAGATGAGGAGGATCACGAGCTGGAGCGCGCCGAGCAGCCGGCGGTGCCGGGAGGCGAAATCGGCGACGTCTTCCAGCTTGCTCATTGACTCACTCTTAGCACGGCGGACCCCCGGATCTCCCCCGCGCGCAGCAGATCGAGAGCGTGATTTGCCTGCGCCAGGGGGAATTCCTCGACCTCCGTCCGCACCGGCACGCGCGGGGCGAGGGCGAGGAACTCCTCTCCGTCGCGGCGCGTCAGGTTGGCGACCGAACGGACCACGCGCTCCTCCCAGAGGAGCTCGTACGGAAAGCTCGGGATGTCGCTCATGTGGATGCCGGCGCAAACGACGACGCCGCCGCGGGCCGTCGCTCGGAGCGCCGCCGGCACGAGCGCGCCGACCGGCGCGAAGATGATCGCCGCGTCGAGCTCCTCCGGGCCCGGTGCGTCCGAGGGGCCAGCCCACTCGCAGCCGAGCTCGAGCGCGAAGGCGGCTGCCGCATCGTCCCCCGGCCGGACGAAGCCGAACACGCGGCGTCCTTCGTGGCGCGCGACCTGGACGACGATGTGCGCGGACGAGCCGAAGCCGTAGAGCCCGAGCCGCTCGGGGTCGCCGGCGAGCCGCAGCGAGCGGTAGCCGATCAGGCCGGCGCAGAGCAGCGGCGCAGCCTGGAGGTCCTCGTACTCCTCGGGAATCGGCAGGCAGTAGTGCTCGTCGGCGACGACCCACTCGGCGTAGCCACCGTCGAGGTCGTAGCCCGTGAACCGCGCCGACTCGCAGAGGTTCTCGCGGCCGGAAAGGCAGTAGCGGCACGTGCCGTCGGTCCAGCCGAGCCAGGGAATGCCGAGGCGCTGCCCGTCCTCCGTGCGGCCGACGATCTGGTGACCGATGACGAGCGGGAGCTTCGGCTTCGGCAGCTCGCCGTCGACGACGTGGAGGTCGGTGCGGCAGACCGCGCACGTGGAGACCCGCAGCCGAACCTGGCCCGGCTGCGGCTCGGGGACGGGCAGCTCCTCGAGCCGCAGAGGCTCGCGGGGCGCGTGAAGCACCATCGCGCGCACGAGCACATCGTCTCACGCGGACATGTCCGGTAGCAGCGACCGGACGTGTCTCGACGGGACGGTACGCTCGCGCCGTGGAGACGACGCTTCCCTACGGCTGGTACACGGATCCGGAGATCCTGCGGCTGGAGCAGGAGCGGATCTTCCGCTCGACCTGGCAGTACGTCGGGCATACGGGACAGCTGGCGCGACCCGGCTTCTTCGCCGCGGAAGCCGGCCGCACGCCCATCGTGGTGACGCGCGACCGGGAGGGCGTGCTACGCGGCCTCGTCAACGTCTGCCGGCACCGCGGCCACGTCGTCGCCGAAGGAGAAGGCACGCGCGAGACCCTCCAGTGCCCGTACCACGCGTGGACGTACGGCCTCGACGGCCGTCTGCGCGCAGCCCCGCGGAGCGAGGAGGAGCCGGACTTCCCGCAGGACGACCTCTGCCTCCTCCCCGTTGCCGTCGGCACGTGGGGGCCGTTCGTCTTCGCCAACGCGACAGCCGACACGGAGCCGCTCGCGGACGCGCTCGGCTCGCTCCCGGCGCAGGTCGCCGAGCTCGGCCTCGACGTCGACTCCCTCGTCCACCACTCGCGCTGGGAGGCCGAGATCGAGGCGAACTGGAAGATCGTGTGCGAGAACTTCCTCGAGTGCTACCACTGCCAGGTCGCGCACCCCGGCTTCAGCGAGCTGATCGACGTTTCGCCGGAGGCGTACCTCCTTTCGAACGAAGGGCGCCTCTCGACACAGCACGGCCCGCTCCGAACGGCGACCGCGGACGACGAGCTGCCGCGCTCGCAGTTCCATTTCCTCTGGCCGAACCTCGAGATCAACATCTTCCCGGGGCGGCCGAACATCTCGATCGGCCCGACCGTGCCGCGGACGCCCGAACGGACATACCGCTTCCTCGACTACTTCTTCGGCCCGGACGTCGAACAGGCGTGGATCGACGACCTGATGGCCTTCGACGACCAGGTCGGTCGGGAGGACCAGGCGCTCGTCGCGGGCGTGCAGCACGGCGTCGCCTCGGGCGCACTCGAGCGGGGAGTGCTGATGGGCCGCAGCGAGCAGCTCATCGGCCACTTCCAGGCGCTGACGGCTGCAGCGCTCAGCTAGTCAGGGCCAGTGGCAGCGTGAGGCAGGTCGGGCCGCCATCGCCTTTGCGGGAGATCTCGTCGCCCTCGTACTCGAGCACCTCGACCCCGGCCTCTTCCAGGCGCTGCCGCGTGACGACGTTGCCGGCGAGCGCCACCGCTCGTTGCCCGCCGTCGAGCCCGAGGACATTG
>DASQCM010000030.1:0-4036 GCA_035634675.1 Gaiellaceae bacterium | reverse complement strand
GACGTTGACAACGTCGAGCGGGTGCGAGGTCTGCGGCACGTCGGAGAGGTCGAGCTCGGAGACCTTGGAGACGGCGGCGAGGATGTCGTTCAGCTGCGCCTCGAGGCGCTCCACCTCGTCCTCGCGCAGCTCGAGGCGCGCCAGGCGGGCGACGTGAAGCAGCTGTTCGCGGTCTATGGCCACTCGATTCGATCCTCCCAAAAGGAGAGGGCCCCTGTCGGGGCCCCCTCAACCTTGGTCCGACAGGTTCTTTTAAATCGCCTGGACGTTCGAGGCCTGTGCGCCCTTGTCGCCCTGAACGACTTCGAATTCGACGCGCTGGCCTTCGGTCAGCGACTTGTAGCCGTCCCCTGCGATTGCCGAGAAGTGGACGAAGACGTCGTCTCCGCCTTCGCGCTCGATAAAGCCGTAGCCCTTCTCGTTCGAGAACCACTTTACGGTGCCCTCAGCCAACACTTCCTCCTTGCAGAAAAACGACGGCCCGGGCACCGAGCCGCCGACCCTTTGCTGAAACAGGCCGGAGTCTAGCTCAGTTTTTCGCAGTCGCAAGCACTGAGGCTCTGCGGTTTTGCGCAGCAGTAACGGTGTTCTGGAGCACCATGGCGATCGTCATCGGACCGACGCCACCCGGCACAGGAGTCATGTACGCAGCCTCCTCCATCGCGCTCGGATCGACGTCGCCGAGCACCCTCCGGCTGCCCTCTTCCCGGTTCATGCCGACGTCGATCACGGTCGCGCCCGCCGCGACCATGTCGGCCGAGATGAGATGCGCGACGCCGACCGCGGCGACGAGCACCTCGGCGTCGAGCGTGTGCCGCTCGAGATCCTGCGTGCGCGAGTGACAGATCGTCACGGTTGCGTTCCGCTGGAGGAGAAGGTGCGCCATCGGCTTGCCGACGATCGCCGAGCGGCCGACGACGACGGCGCGGGCGCCCTCGAGCGGGATCTCGTACTCGTCGAGCATCCGCATGATCCCGAGAGGCGTGCCCGGCACGAGCGTCGGCCGGCCGAGGTAGAGCCGGCCCGCGTTGAGCGGATGGATCCCGTCCACGTCCTTGGCAGGCGAAATGGCCTCGATGATGCGGTTCTCGTCGATGTGATCCGGCAGGGGCAGCTGGACGAGTAGACCATCGACGGAGTCGTCGGCGTTGAGCTCGGCGATCGTGGCGAGCAACTCCTCCTCCGACAGGTCGGCCGGGAGCTTCAGATCGCGTGCCTCCATCCCGGCCTGCTGCGCTGCCTTCTGCTTCAGATCGATGTAGATGTGCGACGCGGGATCGTCGCCGACGAGCACGGTGGCGAGACCGACGTGGCCGAGCTCCGCGACGGAAGCGGCCACCTCCTCGCGAACCTTCGCGCCGAGCGCCTTGCCGTCGATCAGCGTTGCCGTCACAGGGCGAGCGTACCCGTGACGCAATGCAAATCGCCGCCGCCGCATCGGCGTGGTCGGGGAAATGAAGCTCCACTAGGCTCCGCACGATGCCACGCCTGTCGAGGAAGAACGATCCCGATTCGGTGCGCGCGCGCCAGGATGCGCTCGGACTGCCCGAGGTCGACCTTGCTCCGTGGGCAAAGGCCGCGGAGTCGGTGACCGGCCTCGTCTCGATCCCGGTCTCGGTTGCTCAGCTGCCGGTCTCGCTGGGCGAGTACGAGCTGTCGGAGGACGGCGAGGTCGTCGAGACGGGCCGCTCCGACGAGGAGGTCGTCGTGCCGCTCGCGCACACGGAAGGCGGGCTGACGGCCTCCGTGCAGCGCGGCGCCAAGGCGATCGCGGAGTCCGGCGGCTGCCGAACGTATGTGATCGCAGACAGAATCACCAGAGCATCCTGCTTTGTCTGCAAGAGCTCTGGCGACGCGCTCGAGCTCGCGCAGTGGGTCGAGGAGCAGGTGCCGGCGATGCGTGACTTCCTCCGCAAGTCCGACTCTCGCGAGCTGTCGCGTTACGCCGTTCTCCGCGAGGCGAAGACGCATGTCGTCGGGCCGATGTGCCACGTCCTGTGGCGCTTCACCACCGGTGACGCGTTCGGCGCCAACATGATGACCCGCAACGCGTACGCGCTGAACATGGCGTACGTCCTCCCGCAGGCGCCCGTACCGATCGAGCGCACGATCCTCGAGGCGAACATGGGCGGCGACAAGAAGCCGTCATTCGAGTACTTCCAGCAAGGGCACGGCAAGACCGTGATCGCCGAGACGACGCTGACCGAGGCTGCGATCGAGCGCGTGCTGCGGACGACGCTCGGCGATCTCGAAGAGCTCGCGTGGGCCGGGACGCACGGCGCCGTCGCGTCGGGGATGCAGTCGGTCGCGTTCACGCCGGCGTCGGCGATCGCAGCGGTCTTCGCCGCCACTGGCCAGGATCTCGGGCTCGTCGGCACGAGCTCGATGGCTCACGGGACGGAGCAGCGCGTCGACGGCGGCCTGCACGCCTCGATCCGCTTCCCCGGCATCGAGGTCGGCACGGTCGGCGGCGGGACGACACTGCCCGACCCGAAGCGGTGGCTCGAGCTGATGGGCTGCGCCGGCCCGGGCAAGGTCTACCGGCTCGCGCAGCTGGTGGCGGCGACGGCCCTGGCGCTCGAGATCAGCGCATCGGCCGCGATGGCGACCGCCGGCAGCGAGAACTTCTTCCGCGCCCACTTCGAGCGCGGCGGGATGCGCTAGGGCCCGGGTTCTTCGCGTGGCTGGCGCCACGGCCAGCCCAGCAGGACGAGACCGGCGACGAAGCAGATGGCCCCCATGACCGCCCAGAAGGTGCTGCCGGTCATAGACGAGCCCTGGATGAGCGTGGTGCCCTGACCGATCCAGACAAGGCCGGTCAAGACAAGTATGGCTCCGACGACACGCCTTGCGATGGTCATGCAGCTCAGTACGCGCGCCGATAGGCGACGGTTTGCCGCCCTAGCCGGCTTCCCTCCCGAAGCTGGCGGTCGTACTCGGACTGCCAGAGTGACCCTAGACTCGCCGGATGGACCAGGGCCGCATCGCTGCTACGCCGAACCGCTGGCCGCGCTGTTCCTCGATACAGACGCTCCCACGTCGTGTGCGAGGCGCTCTCTTCGCGGCCTCGCTTCCGGTGCTGGTCCTCGTGCTCGCCGGCTGCGGGTCGTCCGGAATGCTCTCGGCCCAGCAGACAGCGGAAAAGCTCGGCCAGTTCCTCGATCCGAGCTACCGCGTCGAATGCAACCCGGCATCGGGACCGTTCTGGGACTACGCCTGCACGGTCACTCCGCCACCGGGATCGGAGACCAAGCCGTACAAAATGAAGGTCACGGTCGGGCCGCACGAGATCATCGACAAAGCCGTCTGCGGCAAGCGCAGCGGGACGGCGCTCAACTGCTGACGAACCCCTCCGACTTCTGCCGCGAACGTAGGAAAACTTGACACCTGGGCGCGGTCATGTCGAACCCGTCCTTGTCGGCTAGATGTGTTCGGGAAGACCGAAGCGACCAGGCAGCGAGGGGTCGGCGAAGAAGGTGATCTCGTCGACCTTGCTGCCGCTCAAGGTCAGCACCATCATGCCCCAGGGCTGCGAGCGCAGGTAGCAGCCGAAGGCCGGCTGGCCGTTGGCACGGGTCGGGCGTACCTTTAGCGGGGCGCCGCGGACCTCGGCACCGTGGTCGAGGTACACGCCGATCGCTTCGCGTCCGATGAGCTCGCCTGGGCTCGGCGGCATGGTCACACGAGCGTCGGAGCTCAGCAGGGCTAGAAGGCGCGCCGTGTCGCCGGCTTCGACGGCGTCGCTGAAGGTGGCGAGAAGGTTCCGTTCGGTCGGCGAGTCGGGCAGCGGCGCCTGCTGGCGCTCGACGGTGTACGCGTCGAGCGTTGCGCGTGCGCGTTGGAGCGCGGCTTTGACCGATTGCGGCGTCGTCTCGAGGATCGAGGCGGCTTCGTCGGTGTGGAAGCCGAGCACGTCGCGCAGCACGAGCGCTGCGCGCTGCTTCGCAGGCAGCTGCTGCAGCGCGACGATGAAGGAGAGCTGGATCGCTTCGCGCTGTTCGTAGCGTGCTTCAGGTCCGGGAGCGGGATCCGGAAG
>DASQCM010000029.1:0-7862 GCA_035634675.1 Gaiellaceae bacterium | reverse complement strand
ACTGCCGGCAGGCCCGATGTAGCGGGCGTCGTACCCGCCCACGGTGCTCTGGAGGCAGTAGTCGTCGCCGGCGGTGCCGACCTTGACCACGGTGAGCTTGCTGCCGGCGTCGATCGCCGTGATCGCGGCGAGGTTCATGCCCGCGTAGTTCGAGGTGGCGCTGCTCTCCATAAACGCCTCGGCGGAGGGAATCTCCGTGCGGACGTTGGCCTGCGCCGCCCGCTGCTGCGCCTTGTCGCGGAAGCCGAGGTACGACGGAACCGCGATCGCGAGCAGAACGCCGATAATGATCAGGACGACGAGAAGCTCGATCAGAGTGAAGCCCTCGTCCCGAGCCAAACGCTGTCGGAAACTCAACATTCCCGTTCCTTTCCTGTGATGGTCGATTTCGGGATTTCCCCCTGCTTCTTGGCAAGCTGCATCGACACCCCAGGTAGGAAATCGGGATGATTTCGACAGGAAGGTGGGGCGACTCTTGGTGGCGCGAGCGCTCCCGCCTGACCTCGTCGGAACGCCGCGAAGCGACCGGACGGCGGCGCTACGTAGCCCGGGCGACCAGAACGTCTTCGAAGTACTCGCCCGCCCGCCGGCCGGTGCGGCGGTTGACGTGGCGGCGGAGCCGTTCCTCGAGCTGAAGACCGGCTCGCGCGAGGATCTCCGGATACAGGTCGCGGCGGTCGTTGACGACGACGAGGATCGGGGCTCCCGTCCGGAGCTTCACCGCCGCCCCCGCGAGTACCGAGGCGATGCCGTTGCGGTACGCCTCCAGCGCCGCCAGCGACGTCCCCGAGGCCGCCGCGCCGATCTCCCGCTCGCGCCGGTCGTCGAGCGCGAGCAGCTCGTACGCATAGCGGTGCTGCTCGTGGTAGTCGATCAGCCCCGGATACGGCGGCGAGGTGAGGATCCCGTCGAACGGCCCCGCGAGCGCCTCTTCGCGCGCGTCGCCGTGCAGCACCGTCGCGTCGCGCTCCGGGTCGCGCACGCGCGCGAAGTCCTCGATCCGCACGAGCGTGTCGCTCGTGTAGCGCCTTAGGAACCCTGAGGCGGACTCGACCGGACGGCACTTGCGCCGATGCTTGTGGCACCAGTACTCGCCCTTCTGCGGCGCCTTCGGCGCCTCGAGGTCGAAGTGGGCCGTCTGGCGCGCCGACCGCGCGCCGCGCGACAGGATCACGCGCAGGACGTCGCCGTGCCGGTACTCCGGGATCAGGTCGCGGAAGGCAAGAAGCTCCGCGGTGGCCTGCGGCGCGTACCACTCGCCGAGATACCCGCTCGCCCGCGCGCGGCGCTTCGGCAGCGACTCGACCCGCGATGCGACATCCCGCAACTCGTCTCCCAGCGCCCCGAGGTCGTACTGAGTCGTCTTGACACGCATCAGGAGGCAGTTGAACGCCGCGATGTCCACCCCCGTCGCATCGAGCCCGGACTCGAGGGCCTGGACGAGTGTCGTCCCCGAGCCGGCGAACGGATCGAGGACGTGGTCACCCGCGGTGAGGTAGCGATCGAGGAGGACTTCAACCAGCTGCGGGATGAACTTGCCGTGGTACGGATGCAGCCGGTGGACGTGCTTCGTCCGTTCGCGTTCGGGCAGCGCGGCCTCCGACCAGGAGAGGTCGAGGTCCAGCGTCGCGTACAGCTCGTCCTGCGTGACGGCCATGGATGTGTGACTTCGGCGTTGAGGTCAGAACGCCTGCGGGACGCGCTGCACGCGGCCGTCGCGCACCGCGATCACGTCGAAGCCCACGGCGAGCCGCGCGAGCTCGGGGCGGGCGCCGAGCCAGGACTCCGCTGCACGCCGCAGCCGCCGCTGCTTCTCGGCGGTCACCATCTCGAGCGGGTCGCCGAACCGCGAGCCGCGCTTCCCCTTCACCTCGACGAAGCGGAGCGTCCTTCCGCGCCGCACGATCAGGTCGAGCTCGTTGCCTGCGGCCCAGACGTTCTCGCCGAGGATCTTCCAGCCCCGCAGCCGATACCAGCGCACCGCCTTCCGCTCAGCGGCGCAGCCGGAACCCGCTCTAGGCAACTGCCTCCTCGTTCTCGTAACAGAGCGCCTGGAAGCTCAGCCGGTGCACGGCCGACGGACCGATCGCCCGGACGACGGCCGAGTGCCCGGGCGTGATGTAGCCGACGTGCTGTGCGAACCCGTACGCTGGATACAGCGCGTCGAGGCGGTGCATGAGTCGGTCGCGCGTCACCTTCGCAACGATCGACGCCGCGGCGATCGCGGCGCTCTTCTCGTCGCCGTCGACGACGGCCGTGTGCTCGGGAGCGGCCGCCCCGAGGCGGAAGCCGTCCACGAGGCATGCCTCGGCGGGCGGGGTGAGCGCATGGAGCATCGCGCGCAGTCCGGCGAGGTTCGAGACGTGGAGGCCGTTCCGGTCGATCTCGCTGTGAGGGATGACGCGCACCGCGATTCGTTCGGCGCAGCCTACGACGGCGCGGAAGAGCTCCTCCCGCCGCTCCGGGGTGCACTGCTTCGAGTCGTTGAGGAATCCGAGCGGGCGGACGCGGTGATCGCGCAGCGAGCCGTAGTCGAGGAGGACGCCGGCGACGACGAGCGGGCCTGCGAGCGACCCGCGTCCCGCCTCGTCGGCCCCGGCGACGAACCGCGCGCCGAGGCGTCGATCGAAGCGTAGGAGCTTCTGGCCGGTCCGCTTCTGCACGACCGCGACCATAGCGCGCCTTGCGGCTACGGACGGCGCGTGTGAGGAAACTGCCGGAGAGTCGTTACTCGGCGGAAGCCGGCTCGGGCTCGGCCTCAGCCTCGGCTTCTGCCTCGGGCTCGGCCTCTACCTCAGCCTCTGCAGCCTCGGGCTCTTCAGCCTCAGCGGCTTCGGCCTCCGGCTCGACCGCTTCTGCCTCCGCGGTCTCTTCGGCCTCGACTGGCTCCGCGACCTCGGCCGGAGCGTCCGCCGACTCGGGCACTCCCCCGTCGACCGCCACCGGCAGCTCGGAGCCTGCGCCGTAGCGGCGCTCGCGGACCCGCGCCTTCTTGCCCACCCGACCGCGCAGGTAGTAGAGCTTCGCGCGGTTGACGTCGCCGATCGCGGCGACCTCGATCTTCTCGATCTTCGGCGAGTGGAGCGGGAACGTCCGCTCGACGCCCACGCCGAAGGACTGCTTGCGCACGGTGAAGGTTTCGCGCGCGCCGGCTCCCTGTCGCTTGAGCACTATTCCCTCGAACACCTGGACGCGCCGCCTCGTTCCCTCGATCACCTGGAAGTGGACACGCACCGTGTCGCCCGCCTTGAACCGCGGGACATTCCGCATCTGCGCGCGCTCGATGTCCTGGATGACGTTGCTCATGAAAAGAGGGCCTGACGGCCGACGGCCAAATGTAGCAGGGCTACCTGAACCCGATGCGATCTGGCGGCCAGTACACGAAGAAGACCGTGCCGATCAGCTTGTCGCGCGGGACTGACCCCCACGAGCGCGAGTCGCACGACGACGCTCGGTTGTCGCCCATCATGAAGAACTGGCCCTGCGGGACGTGCCAGACCTGGCCGAAATGCTGCGTGTCGGCCAGCCGCCTGTCATTCGTGAGGTAGGGCTCTTTGAGCTTCACGAACGTCTTGTCGTCCGGACCGCGGATCCAGATGAAGCCACTGTCGTCCTCGCGGACGGTGTCGCCCGGGAGGCCGATGACTCGCTTCACGAACGTGCCTCCCTCGCCGCACTTGAGTGCGGCCTCGCTCGGCGTGTTGAAGACGACGATGTCACCGCGCGACGGAGGGCCGAAGTCGAGGCAGATGCGGCAGGCGAGCACGCGGTCGCTCGAGTCGCCCAGGCAACCGGGGAACGCAGGCCCCTTCGCGCAGTTGAGCGTCGGCTCCATCGACGAGGACGGGATCCGGTACGGGTTGACGACCCACTGCTTGAGCGCGAGCACGATCAGGATCGCGCCCGCAATCGTGAGGATCCAGTCGAGGGTCACCCGGACGTTGCGCGGCAGGCCGGGGAACATGCGGGCGAGCGGATCGCGGGTGCGTCCGGAGGAGAAGTGGTCCTCATGCGCCTCGTCGGTGAGCAGGTCTCGCGGCGGCGTATCCTCGTGGTAGCTGTAGTCATAGCTCCGCTCCCGCGAGCCATCCTCGAACGGCCGCGGCGCGTTCCGCTCGTCGAGGGGCCAACCCGAGAACCGGTCGTCCTCGTCCGGCTTCACGCGGCGCTCGTCCTCGTCGTCGCCGTAGTAGCCGCTCACGTCACCATCTCGCGCCGCCACGCCTCGATCCGGCCGTGGTCGCCCGACAGGAGCACGTCGGGAACGGTCCAGCCGCGAAACTCGGCCGGCCGCGTGTAATGGGGATACTCGAGCCCGCCGTCGAGCTCCGCGGAGAAGCTCTCGAGCTCCCCGGAGCCTTCGGCGAGCGCGCCCGGCAGCCGCCGCGCGACCGAGTCGAGAATGACCATCGCCGGCAGGTCGCCGTTCGAGAGAACGTACGGCCCCACCGAGATCGCGTCGGTCGCGAGGTGCTCGACGATCCGCTCGTCGAACCCCTCGAACCGGGCGGACAGGAGCGTGACACGCGGTTCCTCCGCCAATTCCTCGACGACAGCCTGGGTCAGCGGCCGTCCCTTCGGCGTCAGCGCGATCACGGGTCCGGGCGGGTCCGACTCGTATGCGGCCTCGAGCGCGGCCGCGACCACGTCCACGCGCAGGACCATCCCCGCACCGCCCCCGTACGGCTCGTCGTCCACCTGCCCGGCCCGAAGCGGGGTCGTGTCGCGGTAGTTGAACAAGCGCAGCTCGAGCTCGCCCCCCAGCACCGTTGCCACCGGGCGCTGCTCGGTCAGCCAGGCATAGGCGTGGGGAACGAGGGTGAAGACGTCTATGCGCACGCTGGGCTCACTCGGGGTCTACGAACCCCGCGGCGACGACGATTCGCCCTCCGGCCAGATCCACCTGCCGGACGCACGCCTCGACGAGGGGCAACGACACACCCGAGTCGAGCTCGAGCACGTCGTTCGCAGGGTACTGGAGCACCTCGCGCACCCGTCCGAGCTGCCGCCCGCCCTCCTCCTCGACCCTGAGCCCGACGAGCTGGAAGGCGTAGAACTCGTCTTCGTCGGAGAGCTCGGGAAGCGTCGCGCGCGCGACCGCGAGCTCGGCGCCGCGCTCGACGTGCCGGTCGAGGCGGATCACCGGCCGCCCGCCGGAGCCGTGGCGCGAGGCGACGACGGTCGCCGGCTCACCACCGGCGTAGAGCATCGCGCCGGACGTGAAGACACCCGCGCGGGCGCTCGGGTTTTCGACGAAGAAGGCGCCGTCGACGCCGTGCGGCCTTCCGACCCGGCCGACCGGCACGAGCTCGTCAGAGCCCACGTTCGGTGAACTCGGCGACCGCGTCTTCGCGCGTTGCCTTGAGCTCGGCGCCGCCGTAGGGGGTGCGCCGGTGCGCGAGGTCGAGCAGCCAGTAGGCCCCCGGCTCCTCCTCGTACGGCATGCCGACGCTGCCCGCGTTGACCACGTGGACGCCGGCGACCGTCCGCTCGTACTGCGTGTGCGTGTGCCCGCAGACCACGGTCGGGACGTCGAGCCCTTCGAAGAGGAACGCGATCCGCTCCTCGGGCGTCCGCTCGGTGAAGATGTCCACGTCGTTCCGCGGAGAGGCATGGCAGTAGAGGACGTCGTCGATCTGCTGCGCTTCGGGCCGGTCGTGCAGGAACGCGATGTCCTCCTCGCTCAACTTGGAGCGCGTCGCCTCGACGAGCGGCTCCGGGACGAGGCCGCCCTCGCCGGGGAACAGCTCACGATCGGCATTGCCACGCACCCAGCGCACGCGGTCGCCGAGGCCGCGGAGGCGCGCGAGTGTCTCGGACGGCTGCTCGCCGCCGGCGCAGACGTCGCCGCCGACGACGATCGTCGCATCGTCCGGGACCTCCGCGAGCACCGCGTCGAGCGCCGCGAGGTTGCCGTGGATGTCGTAGAGCGCCGCGACCGGGGCCATCAGTCCGCAATCTCGAGCTGCAGCCGGCGTCCGGCCTGGACCCCGCCGGCCCGCACGACCGTGCGCAGGGCCCGCGCGAGCCGTCCCTGGCGACCGATCACCTTGCCCACGTCGCCCTCGGCGACGTGGAGGCGCAGGACGAGCGTGCCGTCCGCCTCCTCGATCTCGTCGACCCGGACGGCGTCCGGTTCGTCCACGAGCCGGCGCGCGAGCTCCGCGACGAGCTCCGCCATGCCGCCTATTCGATGCCCTGAGTCTTGAGGAGCTTCGCCACCGACTCGGTCGGCGTGGCGCCCTTCTCGAGCCAGCCGCGCACCTTCTCCTCGTCGAGGTCGATGAGCGACGGATCCGACTGCGGGTTGTAGCGGCCGACGATCTCGATGAACTTGCCGTCGCGCGGCGAGCGCGAATCGGCTGCGACGACGCGGTAGATCGGGTTCTTCTTGGAGCCGACCCGCGTCAGCCTGAGCTTCACTGCCATCTGGCTACCTTCTCGCTTTCCTCTTGCGTTTGGATTTCGACTTGCGCGTCGCGCTTGGCCGCGGAGGGCCTTGCGTCGGGAGGGCGGCGCCGGGGACGCCGGCGCCCGGGATCTGGGGCATCTTGCCGGATCCAACCGCTTTCATCATCTTCGCCATCTGCTTGCGCGCCTCGATGAGCTGATTGACGTGCTCGACGGTCGTGCCGGAGCCGGCGGCGATTCGCTTGCGGCGCGACGCGTCGATGACGTGCGGGACGCGCCGCTCGTGCGGGGTCATGGAGAGGATGACCGCCTCCACCCGCTTGAGCTGGTTCTCGTCCACCTGGTCGAGGCCCTCGAGCTGGTTGCCGAGGCCGGGGATCATCTTGAGCACGCCCTGCAGCGGCCCCATCCGGCGGATCATCTTGTAGCTCGAGAGGAAGTCGTCGAAGGAGAACTCGCCCTTCATCATGCGGCGCTCGAGCTCTTCCTTCTCGTCCTCCTCGATCGCGGCCTCGGCACGCTCGATCAGAGTCAGGACGTCGCCCATGCCGAGGATCCGCGACGCCATCCGGTCGGGGTGGAACCAGTCGATGGCGTCGAGCTTCTCGCCGTTGGAGGCGAGCTTGATGGGCCGGCCGGTGACCGCGCGGACGGACAGCGCCGCGCCGCCGCGCGCGTCGCCGTCGAGCTTCGTGAGGACGACGCCGTCGAAGTCGATCCGCTCCTGAAACGCCTGGGCGACGTTGACCACCTCCTGGCCCGTCATCGCGTCGAGGACGAGCAGGACGTTGGTGGGCTTCGCCTCGCGGCGCACGGCGGCGAGCTCGTCCATGAGCTCCTCGTCGACGTGGAGGCGGCCGGCGGTGTCGAGGATCACGACGTCGCGCCCTTCGGCCTTCGCCTGCTCGATCCCGTCGTGCACGGCCTTGACCGGGTCCGAGCGCTCCTCCGCGTAGACCGGCACTCCGACCTGCTCGCCGAGCTGGACGAGCTGGTCGATCGCCGCAGGCCGCTGCAGGTCGGCGGCGACGAGGGCCGGCTTCCGGCCCTCCTTCTCGAGCAGGAGCGCGAGCTTGCCGGCCGCGGTGGTCTTGCCCGAACCTTGCAGGCCCGCGAGCAGGATCGTCGTCGGCGGCCGCTGGGAGAAGGCAAGACGGGAATCCGAGGAGCCGAGCAGCTCGGTCAGCTCCTCGTGGACGATCTTCACGACCTGCTGGCCGGGAGTGAGGCTCTTGCGCACGTCCTCGCCCAGCGCGCGCTCGCGCACGTGCGCCACGAAATCCTTGACGACGCCGAAGTTGACGTCCGCCTCGAGCAGGGCGAGGCGGATCTCGCGCATGGCGCGAGAGATCGCCTCGTCGTCGAGGACGCCGCGCCCGCGCAGGTCGCCGAGCGCGCTCTGGAGCTTCTCCGTCAGGGCATCGAACATCGAGTCCGCAGGTTAGCCGGGC
>DASQCM010000028.1:0-2766 GCA_035634675.1 Gaiellaceae bacterium | reverse complement strand
AAGGGCTCCGGCGCCTCGCAGCTCCCGTCCGTCCGGCGCGAGGAGGACCAGCTCCGAGACGTAGTGGGCACCGCGGTCCTCCACTCCCTCGAGCTCGTCGAGGAGTTTGGCGATCGCCGGTGCTCCTTCCGGCGCATAGCGGGCCGAGTGGATGCCCGGGCGGCCGCCGAGCGCATTCACGCTGAGGCCCGAGTCCTCCGCCAGCACCCAGCCGTCCGCATGCTCTCGGCCGAAGCGAGCCTTCAGCGCCGCGTTCTCGTAGTACGTGGCGCCGGTCTCGGGCGGATAGTCGCCGCGGTCGAGCGACTGGATCGTCCAGCCGGGCAGGAGCCGCTCGAGCTCGCGCGCCTTGTGCCGGTTTCCCGAGGCGAGAACCGCGCGCTCAGGGAAGCTCAAGGGCGACCGCCTCGGCCTGGAGCGCCGCGATCTCGCCGATGCCGGCCGCTGCGAGCTCGAGCAGTTCGTCGAGCGTCTCCCGCGCGAACGGGTCGCGCTCGGCCGTGGCCTGCACCTCGACCAAGCGCCCGTCCCCGGTCATGACGACGTTCATGTCCGTGTCGGCGCTCGAGTCCTCGGCGTAGTCGAGATCGAGCAGCGGGACGCCTTCCACCACGCCGACTGAGACTGCGGCGACCGAGTCCCGGAAGGTACGCGAGAGGCCGAAGCGGTCGAGCGCCCGCATCGCGGCGACGTAGGCGCCGCAGATCGCCGCGCAGCGCGTGCCGCCGTCGGCCTGGAGCACGTCGCAGTCGAGCCACAGCGTCCGCTCCCCGAGCGCCTCGAAGTCGGCGACCGCGCGGACGGCCCGGCCGATCAGCCGTTGGATCTCGACCGTCCTACCCTGCTGCTTCCCTCGCGCGGCCTCGCGCTGAACGCGCTCGCCCGTCGACGCCGGCAGGAGGGAGTACTCCGCGGTGATCCAACCGCGGCCCTTGTTCCGGAGCCAGCGCGGAATGTCGTCCTCGACCATGGCCGTGCACAGCACCTTCGTCCGCCCCTGCGTGACGACGACCGAGCCGTGCGGGTTCTCCAGGAAGTCTGGCTCGAACGAGATCTGCCGCAGCTGGTCGGGCTTGCGACCGCCCTCGCGCGCGCTCATGCCGCCGCCTCGAGTGTCGCCACGGTCACATGCTCGACCTCGCGGACCGGGAGCTGGAGGAAGCGGCGCCCGAGCTCGCGGAACTCCTCGGGGTCGCCGGTCGTGAGGAAGCGGTAGGCGCCCTCGCGGCCGCGCTCGTTCTCGACGCCCTTGCGCTCGAGCGTCTCGGCCACCTCGCGGGCGGTCTCCTCCGCCGAGAAGACGAGGGTCACGTCGCGGCCGAAGACGCGCTCGAAGATCTTGCGGATCAGCGGGTAGTGCGTGCAGCCGAGGATCACGGTGTCGACGCCCGCCGCCTGCAGCGGCCCCGCGTACTCGCGCACTGCCTGGTCGGTCTCCTCGCCGTACGGGTCGTCGCCCTCGATCAGCGGCACGAGCCGCGGACACGCCTGCGAATGGAGAGAGACGCCGGCGTCGAGGGCGTGCACGAGCTCTGCGTAGCGCCCCGCGTCCACGGTCGCCTCGGTCGCGAGCAGCCCGATGCGGCGGTTCCGGGTCGCCTGCACGGCGGCGTGCGCCTCCGGCGTGATGACCCCGACGACCGGCACGGCCAGCTCCTCCTGCAGCCGCGGCAGCGCGGCCGAAGTGGCGGCGTTGCAGGCGACGAGGATCAGCTTCACGTCCTGCTGCTCGAGATACGAGCCGATCTCACGGGCGAAGCGGCGGATCTCCTCGAGGGGACGAGGCCCGTACGGCAGCCGGGCGTGGTCGCCGAGGTAGACGAAGTCCTCGTTCGGCATCGTCACGAGGCACTCGTGGAGGACGGTCAGGCCTCCGACACCGGAGTCGAACACGCCTACTGGCCGAGAGTCCATGGCGGTCATCGTAAAGGGGCGCTAGCGTGCGGAACGGTGCGTCGGAGCCGGGTCGTCCTAGCCCTCGTCATCGCGGTGCTCGTAAGTGCCGGGGCCTCGTCGGCCGTGCTCGCCGCCACGCGCTCGACCAACCGGACTACGCAGGAGCTGACGATCACGGTCTCGGACGGGACGAAGCTCGCGTGCGGGCTCGTCCTTCCGGGCGGCAGCCCGCCGGCGGGAGGCTGGCCCGGGGTGCTGCTCTTCCACGGGCTAGGTCAGAACCACCTGTACATGGAGACGATCGCGAGCGCGACCCTCGCACCCGCGGGGCTTGCCTCGCTCGCCTGCGACGCTCGCGGGACCGGCGCGTCCGGCGGAAGCTTCGGGCTCGAGGGGCCGAGAGAGGTCCAGGACGTAGTCGATCTCTTCGCCTGGTTCGCCGCGCGGAGTGACGTCTCTGACACGAAGATCGGCGCCTTCGGCCTCTCGCTCGGCGGCGGCGCCGTCTGGAACGCGGCGGTCGCAGGCGTCCCGTTCAAGGCGATCGTGCCGGCGATCACGTGGACGAGCCTCGGCGCGGCACTCAATCCGAACGGCGTGCCGAAGTCGGGCGAGATCGCGCGGCTCACACAGGCCATCCCCACGTCACGCTGGGACGCCGAGCTCACCCAGGCTCGCGAGGATCTGCTCAGCGGCACCGTGACCTCCCCGGTCAGGAGCACGGAGAGTGTGCGCTCGTCGCGCTCGCAGCTCCACTCGCTCACGGTCCCGACGCTGCTGCTGCAAGGGCGGCACGACTTCCTCTTCGACCTCGACCAGGCACTCGCCGCGTACAAGCTGCTTGCAGGTCCGAAGGAGCTGTACCTCGGC
>DASQCM010000027.1:0-6937 GCA_035634675.1 Gaiellaceae bacterium | reverse complement strand
GCTTCGCGACGCGCCTGCGCTTCTGCTTCGCGACGCGCCTGCGCTTCTGCTTCGTGACGCGCCTGCGCTTCTGCTTCGTGACGCGCCCGCTCTTCCGCTTCGCGTCGGGCCTGGGCTTCGGCCTCTTTGGCTTCGCGCCGAGCTCGCTCCTCGGCTTCACGGTGCGCCGCGTCCGCGGCCTCTCGCCGTGCCTGTGTCTCGGCTTCGCGACGGGCCTGCTCCTCGGCGAGCCTTGCCCGCGCCTCCGCCTCTTCGGCGTCGATTGTGTAGCGCTCTGCCAGCGCCTTCCGTTCCGTCGGGAGGCTCACCTGCCGTTCCTCGGTCTTCCCCCTTCTGAACACGTATCGGATCGTACGTCCGACGCCGCCATTTGGAAAGCCGATGCGTGCAAGGATCGGGACATGATCCCGCTCGAAGAACGGTTCCCGCGGCCTTCGGTGATGGGCGTGCTCAACGTCACGCCCGACTCCTTCTCCGATGGCGGTGTTCACCTCGATCCCGACGTCGCAGCGGCCGCCGCGTGGCGCATGCTCGAGGAGGGAGTAGCGATTGTCGACGTCGGGGGAGAGTCGACCCGCCCCGGCTCCGGCGGCGTCTCGGCGGACGAGGAGCTGAGCCGGGTCGTGCCCGTCCTCGACCGGTTGAGGGGCGAGCTGCCGTTCTCCATCGACACCTCGAAGGCGGCGGTGGCGGAGGCGGCGCTCGAGCGCGGCGCGATCCTCGTGAACGACGTGACCGCGTTGCGAGGAGACCCCGAGCTGGCGGGCATCGTCGGAGGGTCGAACGCCTACCTCTGCCTGATGCACATGCAGGGCGAGCCGCGGACGATGCAGCACGAGCCGGAGTACGGCGACGTCGCGTCGGAGGTCGCTGCCTTTCTGGAGGAGCGCATGGCCTTCGCGGTCGCGGAGGGGATTCCCGAGGAACGGATCTGCCTCGATCCCGGCATCGGCTTCGGCAAGACGGTCGAGCACAACCTGGAGCTCGTCCGCCGTCTCGACGTCCTGCTCGCGCTCGGGAGGCCGGTGCTCGTCGGCTTCTCGCGCAAGAGCTCGCTCCGGCGGCTCACGGGCTCCGACGACCTGCTCGGAGCGAGCGTCGCAGCCGCCGTGGCCGCTTTCGAGCGCGGCGCAACGATCCTGCGCGTCCACGACGTGCGGCCGACGGTCGACGCGCTCACCGTCGCGGCCGCAGTCGCGTGATCACGGTCGAGGTTCGCGACCTGCGCGTCTTCGGGCGCCACGGCGTGCACGAGGAGGAGCGGGAGCGCGGCCAGGACTTCGTCTTCGACGTCGAGCTCGACGTGGGGGAGCGCGGGACCAGCGACCGGCTCGAAGACGCGGTCGACTACGTCTTGGTTGCGCGGGTGGTGCAGGAGGTCTCCGATGCGCAGCGGTACAGCCTTCTTGAGACGCTCGCCACTGCGGTCGCCGACGAGCTCGAGCACCGGTTCTCGCCGGAGCGGGTGCGCGTGCGGGTTCGCAAGCCTGAGGTGAGGCCCGCGGGCCTCGAAGGCACGGTGGCAGCCACCGTGACGAGACCGTGACGCGCGCCTACGTCGGGCTCGGCGCCAACCTCGGCGACCGCGAGCGAACACTCCGCGAAGCCGTCGACGCGCTCGGCGCCGAGGAAGGAATCGAGGTCGCGGCCGTCTCCACGTTGCGCGAGACAGACCCGGTCGGCGTCGGCGAGCAGCCGCGCTTCCTCAACGGCGTGGCCGCGCTCGAGACCTCGCTCGGCGCGCGCGAGCTCCTCGACCGGCTGCTCGCCGTCGAGCAGCGCTTCGGCCGTGTTCGCGTCCCCGGCGAGCTCCGGCCGCGGACGCTCGATCTCGACCTTCTTCTCTACGGCGACGAGACGATCGACGAGCCGGGCCTCGCCGTCCCGCACCCGCGTATGCACGAGCGCCGGTTCGTCCTCGAGCCGCTCGCTGAGCTGGCTCCGGGCCTCGTCGTTTCGGGCCGTGGCACCGTGGAATCCCTGCTTGCGGGAGTACACTGACCGGCATGTCCCACCTGGACGACCTCGACGAATACGAGGCAGAGCTCGAGCTCGCGCTGAAGAAGGAGTACCAGGCGGTCTTCGCACTTTTCCGCTACTGCGTGCTGACGCAGGACGCGACGTATCTGTGCAACCGGCTTGAGGTGCAGCAGGCGGCTCCGACCGCTGCGGGCGGGCTTCCGTTCTTCCAGCTGGAGCTCGAGGACGTCTGGGTCTGGGACAAGAACCGGCCGACGCGGATCATCCCGCGGGCCAAGGTCTTCACCTCGGGCGACGTGACGATCGAGGAGCTTCGCGGCGAGGGCGACGAGCCGCAGTACTCCGCCGAGGCGCTCGCCGAGCGCATTGGCGAGCCGTTCCGCGGCGACGACGACATTTAGGAGGGAGCGGCAGCACGGCGGCTGTGCCCCAGGGCCGCGCTGAGCGACGCGACTCCTCGCTCCGCTCGTCGGCCGGCTGCGCCGGCTGCGGCGTCCTCAGGAGCATCCGTAGCCGCCGGCTACGAATGCTCCCTGCGTCCTTGCCTCGCGCCGCCCATCGCGCCCCCTGAGGCGAGCACCGTCCTGCCACTCCCTCCTCTAGACTCGCGCCGCGATGCTGCTCGCGGTCGACGTCGGCAACACGCAAACCGTCTTCGGCCTCTACGAGGGGTCTGAGCTCGGCGAGCGGTGGCGCATCGCGACCGAGGAGCAGCGCACGGGGGACGAGCTCGGCGCGCTGCTCGGCGACTTCCTCGACCTCGGCTCGATCGACGGGATCTGCCTCTCCTCGACCGTGCCGAGGCTCATTCCCGAATACGAGCAGGTTGCCGAGCGCTGGGCGAAGGCGGAGCTGCTGGTCGTCGGCCCCGGAGTCCGCACCGGGATCCCGGTCGAGCACGACGCGCCGCGCGACGTCGGCCCGGACCGCATCGTCAACGCGGTCGCGGCCAAGGAGCTGTATGGCGCGCCGGCGATCGTCGCCGACTTCGGCACCTCGACGAACTTCGACGTCGTCTCCCCGGCCGGGGCATACGTCGGAGGAGTCCTCGCTCCCGGGATCGAGATCTCGATGGACGCGCTGTTCGCCCGGGCCGCCCGCCTCGTCAAGGTCGACTACGTCGAGCCGCCGCAGGTGATCGGCAAGACGACGGCGGGCGCGCTCCAGTCGGGCCTCGTCTACGGCTTCGCCGGCCAGGTGGACGGGATCGTGGAGGCGATCCGAGGCGAGCTGGGCGAGGACGCGCCGGTCATCGGCACGGGCGGCCTGGTAGACCTGATCGCCCCGCATTCCAAGACGATCGGCCACATCGAGCCGTTCCTCACCCTCGAAGGCCTTCGCATCGTCTGGGAGCGGAACCGCTCTTAGCTAGCGAGGAAAGACAGGGCCACTTCAGCCACCGCCGTAGACGGAGATCGGCAACCTGTCGAGAACGGTCTCATCTTCTGCCGCCGGCAGCTCCGCCTCGAGCGCCTCGACGAGTGGGGCCGCGCCGGGCGCGGCGGCGAAGAGGCGCATCACGACCCCGTCCGTCGTGCGCAGCTGGACGAGCTCCTGCTTGAACGGCTTCGGGAAGCGGCCGTGACCGAGGTACCAGCCGTAGAACTTCTTCAGGAAGCCGACCGCGCGCTGCTCGCCGAGCTCGCGCACCGCCTCCCGGATGAACACCACGAGCTCCGCGGCCACCTCCTCCCGCGTCGGCCGGAACGACTCGCCCTCGACGATTTCCCGCAGCGCCCACGGGTTCCCCTGCGCTCCGCGGGCCACCATCACCGCCGCCGCGCCCGTCTCCTCGAGCACGGCAAGCGCCTTCTCGCGGGAGGTCACGTCTCCGGAAGCAATCACCGGCACGGCCACGAGCGAGACGAGCTCGGCGGTGAGCGCATGCTCCGCCTCGCCCGTGTACATCTGCTGCGCCGAGCGCGGATGGAGGGTCAGCGCCGCAGCGCCGGACGCCACCAGCTTCGGCCCGAGCTCTAGGCAGGCGCGCGAGCCGTTCTCGACTCCCCGCCGCATCTTCACCGTCACAGGAACGCGCACGGCCCCGGCCACCGCCTCCACGACCCGGCACGCAAGCTCGGGATTCTCCATCAGGTGGGCGCCGGCGCCGGTCTTCGTCACCTTGCGCACCGGGCAGCCGAAGTTCATGTCGACGATGTCCGCTCCCGCTGCCTCGACCATCCGCGCAGCCTCGGCCATCGCGTGAGGCTCCGAGCCGAAGATCTGGATCGCGAGGGGATGCTCGTCGGCCGAGACGCGCAAATAGCCGAACGTGCGCTCGTTCCGGTGCTCGATTCCGGCCGCGGAGACCATCTCGGAGCAGACGAGGCCTGCGCCGAAGCGGCGTCCCTGCCGTCGAAACGCCTGGATCGACACGCCCGCCATCGGCGCGAGCACGATTCTCGTGGGCACCTCGACATCGCCGATCGACCACGATTCCCTGAGGCTCATCGGCATCGGGCGATGGTATCGGCAGCCGTTTGACGAGCGATGATCGCGGGGGTACCATCCGCGACCGCCGGACGGCGGATCGCCACCGGCGCTTTCTTTCGGGGTCCAGGAGGACACGTTTTGAAGGAAGTAATCCTCACGCCGGAGGGCTATAAGAAGCTCCAGGCAGAGATCGAAGAGTTGTCGACCGTTCGGCGCCGCGAGGTCGCGGATCGCATTCGCGTCGCGCGCGAGTTCGGTGACATCGCCGAGAACGCCGAGTACGACTCGGCGAAGAACGACCAGGCCCATCTCGAGGCCCGCATCGCCACGCTCGAGGAGCGGCTCAAGAACGCGCGTGTCGTGACGAGGAAGGAGATCCGCTCCGGCGAGGTCAACGTGGGAACGAAGGTGCGCCTCAAGGACATGGGCTCGAACAAGACGGTCGAGTACCACATCGTCGGCTCGGCGGAGGCCGACCCTGCGGAGCTGAAGCTCTCGAACGAATCGCCCGTGGGCAAGGCGATCATGGGCCACAAGAAGGGCGACGTGGTCGAGGCGCCGACGCCGCGCGGGGCGAAGAAGTTCAAGATCATGGACGTCCAGGCCGCCTAGCCCGCCGGGTTTGTAAGTAGCCTCCAGTCGAGTGCAGCGGCTCACTCGGAAAGCCGGGCAGGCCCTCGAGCTCGCGCGGGACGAGGCGCGCCGGCTCCGGCACACAAAGGTCCGCACCGGGCATCTCCTGCTCGGCGTCCTCCGCTGCGAGCAGGGGCTGGGAGCGGAGGTGCTGCGCGCCCGTGGAGTGCGGCTCGAGGAGGCACGCGAGGGCGTCGAGCGGATCTCCGGCCGCGGCGAAGAGGAGCTCTGGGCCGCGCTGATCCCGTTCTCGGGCCGGAGCAGGAAGGCTCTCGACCGCGCCGCGGACGAGGCGAGCGCCCTTGGCGACCGCCGCGTCGGCACCGAGCACATCCTCCTGAGCCTCTTGCGGGACGACGACGGCGCAGCCGCGAAGGTGCTGGCGGGCTCCGGCGTCGAGTACGAGCAGGCACGCCGCGACGTCGTTGCCGCCCGCTTCTCCGGGCGTCGCCGGCCGCACGCATGGCACCGGCGCCGCGACGTGCAGCTCGCCCTCGGGGTCGTGGCAGTGTTCGCCGTCGGCGTGCTAGCGGGCCGGGTGCTCCGAGCGCACTAGACTCGGCGGCCATGGCCGCGGCGAAGCGTTTTCCCGACCGGGACGAGGTCGCCGCCGTCCGCGCCGAGGCCGAGCAACTCGACCCGGGTGCGACTGACTCGGCGACCAAGCGCCGTCTCGCCGGGCGGGTCATGGCCCGCCGGGACATGGGGAAGCTCGTCTTCCTCGACCTCGTCGATCGCTCGGGCCGAATCCAGCTGATCTGTCACACGGAACGCACCGGAGAGATCGAGCTCCACCTGGGCGACGTCGTCGGCGTGACCGGCTCGCCGGCCAGCTCGCGCCGCGGCGAGCCCTCGCTCCAGGTGGATGACCTCGAGGTGCTCGCGCACATCAGAACTCCGCTCCCCGACACGTTCCACGGAATCGAGGACGTCGAGCTCCGCTACCGGAAGCGCTACCTCGACCTCCTGATGAGCGAGGAGTCCCGCGACGAGGCGATCAAGCGCGCGCGCGTGGTGTCGGCGATCCGCGCCTACCTCGACGGCGAGGGCTTCATCGAGGTCGAGACGCCGATCCTGCAGCCGCGCTACGGCGGCGGCTTCGCCGAGCCGTTCGTCACGCACTCCGAGCTGCTCGACACCGACCTCTACCTCCGCATCGCCGACGAGCTCTACCTCAAGCGGTTGATCGTGGGCGGCCTGGAGAAGGTCTACGAGCTCTCGAAGGACTTCCGCAACGAGAGCTACTCGTACAAGCACTCGCCCGAGTTCACGCAGGTCGAGTGGTACGAGGCGTACGCGGACTACAGGGACACGGCCGCGCGGATGAAGGAGCTCGTCCGGAACGCCGCCGAGGCGACGATCGGCGGCACGAAGACCACCTTCCGCGGCCACGAAGTCGACCTCTCGAAGTTCCAGGAGGTCAGGTTCGTGGAAGCGCTCGACGCGCACGGCGTCTGGACGCGCGACGAGACGGAGTTGCGCGCCAAGCTGACCGAGGCCGGCGTAGACGTCTCGAGCGACCGCACCTGGTCGCAGCTCGCCGACCACGCCTACTCCCACTTCGTCGAGCCGGAGCTGATCCAGCCAACCATCGTCTACGACTGGCCGATCGAGCTCTCACCGTTCGCGCGGACGACCGACGGGGACGACACGCTCGTCGAGCGGTTCGAAGCGGTCGTCGCCGGGATGGAGTTCGCGAACGCCTTCAGCGAGCTGAACGACTCCGAGGAGCAGGCCCAGCGCTTCGCGATGCAGGAGTCGGACCGGGAGGCCGGGCAGGAGGAAGCGGAGCCTGGAGACCCCGACTACGTGGAGGCGATGTCCTATGGCATGGCCCCGAACGGCGGCTGCGGAATCGGCGTCGACCGGCTCGCGATGATCCTGCTCGGCA
>DASQCM010000026.1:0-3373 GCA_035634675.1 Gaiellaceae bacterium | reverse complement strand
AGCGCGGCGGCGATCGCATCCTCGCCCTCGGCGGCGGCCTTCAGCTCCTTGGCGCGCGCCCGCATGGCGGCCTTCTCCTCTTTGCTGAATCCCGTGCTCATGCAGCTCCTTTCGTGCGTTCGACAACCTGAGCGAAGCGGTCGAGCCGCGCCAGCCAGGTGCTGATGCCCTCGAAGGCGTAGGGCACGAGCATGCACCTGCGTACGCGGCCGACCTTCTCCGACGTGACGAGCTCCGCCTCCTCCAGCAGCCGTACGTGCTTCTTCATTCCGGTCAGCGACATGCCGAAGGGCTCGGCGAGCTCGCTGATGGTCGCGCTGCCCGAGCCGAGCCGCTCGAGGACGGCCCGGCGGGTGGGGTCGGCGAGTGCTGCGAAGGCGCGGTCGACCGTCGTGGGAGACTGAACCATTTGGTTCAGTCTAGCAGTACTAGGTCGTTGTGGTTCCTAGGGGCGTAGTCGTCGGTGCGGGCGAGCCGCCGGCGGGCTCCACGGTCACGGCGACGACGGCGCCCTTCTGCGGCACGCCGTGGAGATGCACGGTCGTCGGCTTGCCGCCTCGGAAGAGGCCGGCGGGACGCGGCACCTTGCCCTTCGGGATCACCCACGCCTCGTAGGTCTTTCCCTTCGGAGCCGGGTCGAGGCCCGAGACCATGAGCGTCGCGTTCCCGTTCGCGCCGCGGGTGAAGCCCAGGCTGACGATTCGCGGGTTGTTCGACCGACCCACGGTCAGGGCCAGGACGATGGCCGCGCACGCAGCTACGGCCGTGGCGGCGGCGACTCCGCGCGTGACCCAGCGCCGGCGCCGGAGGGGGACGACGTTCGAGCGCTCCGCCGCCGCCTGGTCGAGGATCGCGGCCCGCAGCCGGGGCGGGGGCACCGGCGCGATCGTGCCGAACGCGAGGCTCGCTGCGGCGTCGTTGAGCTCGGCGAGCTGCTCGCGGCACTCCTCGCACTGGCCGAGGTGGCCCTCGTAGTCGTTGGCCTCGTCCGCGTCGAGCGCGTCGAGCGCGTATGCAGCGGTCAGGTCGTGGAGGTCCATGACACCTCCGTTCCCGGCTCCCCGAGCAGCTCGCGCAGGCGAGAAAGCCCCCCGAACATCCTGCTCTTGATCGTACCCAGCGGCTGGCCGAGCCGTTCGGCCAACTCCGACTGACTGAGTCCCCCGTAGTAGGCGAGCTCGAGCGCTTCCCGCTGGGCATCGGGAAGCTTCCGCAGGGCCTCCTGCACTCGTTCACGCTGCAACCGCAGCCACGCGTCCTCGTCGACGCCTTCGACGGACGGCTCGGCCGCCCAATCGAGCGAGTCGGTCCGACGCCGCTGCTCGCGCCGGACCGCGTCGACCGCCCTTCGGTGCACGAGCGTGAGGATCCACGTGCTGGCCTTGCTGCGCTCGGGCACGAACCGGGCCGCCGTCCGCCACAGCGTGAGGAACGCTTCCTGGACGGCGTCCTCGGCGAGCTCCGGGTCACGCAGGACGCGAAGCGCGAGGCCGTACGCGGCGCGGCCGTAGCGGTCGTACAGCTCGGCCAGTGCCGACTCCTCGGAGCGGGCGGCGAGGAGGACGAGCGCCTCGTCGGAGAGATGGGCGAGCTGCCGGTTCACTGCTTCCGATATTCGCCACCTGGAGGCAGATGGTTCAAGGGATGCCCCAAAAGGGTGAACCGGTCCTGCGACTCCGGCGAATGAGCGCGGACCGCATTCCACAGGGCGGCGGCGGCCGCCAGGGAGGAGCACCAGATATGGAACGCCTCAGCAGGCGCTCGTTCGTCAAGATCGCCGGCGCGGCCACCGGTGCAGCGGCGCTCGCCGCGGCGCCGCCTGTGGCACGGGCCGCGGTCGGCGGCGATGCCGAGCACGGCGAGAAGATCAATCCGACGACCGGGGTCCCCGACGAGCCGCTCGTCGCCTACGTCCGCGACGCCAAGCGCGGCGAGGTCACGGTCACCGCCGGCCTCACGGAACACACCTACCGCGACCGCGCGCTCGTGAAGCGGCTGTTGCGCGCGGCCAGGAAGGGGGAGTGACGTAGATGTCGTCCCATCGCGAAGCGCCGTCGATCAGCCAGGACCCGGTCGCCGACAACGCCGACACCTACGCGTTCGTCAGCCCCGACGACCCGACGACGGTCACCATCATCACCAACTACGTGCCGCTCGAAGGGCCGCCCGGCGGCCCGAACTTCTTCGAGTTCGGCGACGACGTCCTCTACTCGATCTTCATCGACAACGACGGCGACGCCAGGCCCGACATCGAATACCAGTTCCAGTTCAATACGACGCTGCGGAACGAGGACACGTTCCTTTACAACACCGGCCCGATCGGGTCGCTCGACAGCCCGAACTGGAACAAGCGGCAGTTCTACTCAGTCTCGGTCCAGCGTGGCGGAGGTTCGGGGACGCTCGGCCAGAACCTGGCCTGCCCGCCGTGCAACATCGGGCCGCGCTCGACGCCGAACTACGACGCCCTCGCGGCGGCGGCCAGGCACCACCTGCCGTCCGGCGAGTGGGTGTTCGCCGGCCAGCGGAACGACGGCTTCTTCGTCGACCTCGGCGCGATCTTCGATCTCGCGGACATCAGGGAGCTCTCCTCGGCCCACCTGATCCCGTTTGCGAACTCGACGAGCGTCGATCCCCTGAAGACGCTGAACATCCACACGATCGCGATCAAGATCCCGATCTGGAAGCTGACGCGGGACGGCTCCGTGCCGAGCGACCCGTTGGCCGCCAAGTCGGTGCTCGGCATCTGGGGCGGCGCAAGCCGGCGCAAGGTGCAGGTGCGCGACGAGCATGGGAAGGGGACGAAGGGGAGCGGGCCGTGGGTGCAGGTCTCGCGTCTCGGCAACCCGCTCTTCAACGAGGTCATCGTGCCGATCGGGGACAAGGACCGCTGGAACGCGCTCGACCCGATCGACGACAAGGACTTCGCGAAATACGTGAAGAAGCCCGAGCTCGCGGGGCTCCTGAACGTCCTCTATCCGGGCGCGTTCCCGAACATCGCGGCGTACACCGCCGACCCGACCAAGACCCGGGCGGACCTCGAGGCGATCCTACTGACCGGCATCCCGAGCGGCATCGTCCCGGGGTTCCAGAACTTCACCGGGCCGAACCCTGCGGACATGCTGCGGCTGAACGTCGCCATCCCACCGGCGTCCGACCCGAGCCCGTTCGGTCTCGTTGACGGCGACCCCGCCGGCTTCCCCAACGGGCGTCGGGTGTTCGACGACGTCGTCACGATCGAGCTGAGAGCGATCGCCGGCCTCACGATCCCGCTGGTCGACCCGAGCTACACGGTCGACCCGGTCGTGACGATCCCGCAGTTCTCGTCCAACCTCACGCCGGGAGCCGGCCGCTACCAGTCCGACTTCCCGTACCT
>DASQCM010000025.1:0-25789 GCA_035634675.1 Gaiellaceae bacterium | reverse complement strand
GCTGAGCGACCTGCTGCTGTCGGCCTTCATCGACAGGAGAGAGGCGCTGCAGCGTGTGGAGGGCATCGGTGTCGAGGTCGTCGGGCCGCGGGCGTCGGACGCGACGATGCGGATGCTCGGGTTCCTCCGTGCCAACCGGCTCCCGTTCACCTGGCGCGACGAGGTCCCGGCTGACGGCGAGCAGCCGCCGGTCGTACGGCTACCGGGCGGAGTGGAGATGAAGCATCCGTCGACCGGTGACGTGCTGCGCGCGATCGGGGTCGGGGCCGAGCTCGAGCGCCGCGAGGACGTCGACCTGCTCGTGGTCGGCGCCGGCCCGGCAGGCCTCGCGTCGGCCGTTTACGGTTCGTCCGAGGGGCTCAAGACGCTCGTCGTCGAGAGCACCGCGCTCGGTGGCCAGGCCGGGTCTTCCCGTCGGATCGAGAACTACCTCGGCTTCCCTGCCGGAATCAGCGGCACCGAGTTCACGAGCCGCGCCGTGTCACAGGCGCGTAAGTTCGGCGCGCGGCCTGCCACGCCGTATCGGGCCATCGGCCTCGAGCCCGGCAATGGGAACCACGTCGTGCAGCTCGAAGAGGGACACGAGATCTCGGCGAGAGCGGTCATCCTCGCCACCGGCGCCGAGTACCGGAGGCTCCCGCTCGAAAATCTCGGCGAGTTCGAAGGCGTCAGCGTCTTCTACGCCGCCGGGCCGCCCGAGGCGCAGCGCTGCGGCGCCTCGCGGGTAGCGGTCGTCGGCGGCGGCAATTCCGCCGGCCAGGCGGCCGTCTGGCTGGCGAAAGGCGGCGCGCTGGTCACCCTCCTGCACCGCCGCGCCGACCTCGGCGAGACGATGTCCGCCTATCTCATCGACGAGGTGAAGGACGCCGGCGTGGAGATCCGTGACCGGAGCGAAATCGCGGAGATCCACGGGACCGACGGCCGCGTCGGGGCGGTCACACTCAAGGACGGGGAACGCCTCCCCTTCTCCTACCTGTTCCTCTTCCTCGGCGCGAGCCCGTGCACGGGGTGGCTGGGCGACGCAGTCGCACGGGACGCTGACGGCTTCATCCTCACGGGCGACGCGGCGGGAGCGGCGAACCTGCTCGAGACGAGCGTCCCGGGGATCTTCGCCGCGGGCGACGTGCGTTCCGGCTCCACCAAGCGGTGCGCGGCCGCCGCCGGCGAGGGGTCGATGGCGGTGCAGTTCGTCCACGAGCACCTCGCCGTCCAGCGGGCGGGTGTGGCATGAGCGCTCGGGGTTGTAGCCACCTCGACCAGGTCACGGTGCGGGAGCTTCCCGCGTCGGTCGAGGGCTGCGAGGACTGCCTGAAGATCGGCGGCAAGTGGCTGCACCTGCGTATCTGCCTGAGTTGCGGCCACGTCGGCTGTTGCGACAACTCCCCGAACCGGCATGCGACCGCTCACTTTCACGAGAGCGAGCATCCGATCATCCGCTCGCTCGAGCCGGGTGAGGAGTGGAGCTGGTGCTACGTGGACGAGGTCTTCCTCGGCATCCCCGTTGCCGGCGAGACGCGCATCCCGCCCTCCCCGCTGGGAGGGTGACCGGCCCTCCGTACTCCGGCCACTGCCTCTGCGGGGGCGTGCGCTTCGAGGTAACCGAGGAGCCGCTGAGCGCGGGCTACTGCCACTGCACACGCTGCCAGCGGCGCACGGGCACTGCGGCATCGGCGCAGGCGCGGCTGGCGCCCGGCTCGTTCCGCCTCCTCGTCGGCGAGGAGCTCGTGCGCGAGTACGCGCCGGGCGACGGATGGCCGAAGTGCTTCTGCTCGGTCTGCGGTAGCGCGCTCTGGAGCAAGTACCCGGACACCGGCGAGGTCGGAAGCGTGCGGCTCGGCCTCTTCGACCCGGGCCACGGGATCCGGCCACAGTGGCACACGTTCGTGGACTACGCCTGCGAATGGGAGCCGCTCCCGGACGACGGGCTCGAGCGCTATGCCGAGGGCAAGCCCCGCTAGCTAGACGGCGCCGAGAGCGTCGAGGTCGCGCTGGGCCGGATGGGAGGGCCGGCCGAAGTAAAACCCCTGCGCCTGCTGGCAGCCGAGCCGGCGCACGATCGTGTGCTGCTCGGAGGTCTCGATCCCCTCCGCCACGAGGTTGAGCTGGAGCGCGTGGCCGAGGTCGATGATGCCCTTGAGGAGTACGAGATCGCCGTTCTTGCTCTCGACGTTGGCCGTGAAGCTGCGGTCGATCTTGACGACGTCGATCGGGAACTGGCGCAGGTACGACAGGGATGCATAGCCCGTCCCGAAGTCGTCGAGCGCGAGGACTACTCCGAGCCCCTTGATCGTTTCGAGCGTCTTCGCAACCCGCTCGTCGGACGTGAGCAGTGTGCTCTCGGTTAGCTCCAAGGTGAGCAGGCCCGGCGTCAGCGCCGACTTGTCAAGGGCATGCCGGACGTGGCGGAGAAAGTCCGGATGATGGAGCTGACGTGCTGAGACGTTGACCGACATGTGCATCGGGCGGCCGTGCAGCCGGCACAGACGCTTGGCCTCCGTGCATGCCTCGGTGAGCACCCACTCGCCGAGGCCGACGATCAGGCCGGTCTCTTCCGCCATCGGGATGAACTCGCCGGGTGGGAGCTCACCATCGGTCGGGTGCTCCCAGCGCACGAGGGCCTCGTAACCGATGATCTCGTGGCGGCCGAGATCGACGACCGCTTGATAGTCCAGCCGAAATTCGCCGCGTGCAATGCCCTCGCGCAGCTCGCCGATCCGCTGCGACCGATCCATGGCCGCGCGGTCGAGCTCCGGGTCGAAGAACGCGTAGCCGAGATCGTGGTGCGCTTTCGCCCGATACATCGCGATGTCGGCTTCCCGCAGCAGCGTCTGATCGTCGCTGCCGAACGCGATGCCGATGCTCGCACTCGTGTATAGCGGAGCTGCGCCGCTTTCGAGGGGCCTGCCGATCTCGCTGAGCAGCCGCTCGGCGACTCCCACCGCGTCCTCGGGCGCCACCGGCTCGGTCAGAACGACGGCGAACTCGTCGCCGCCTAGCCGAGCGGCGGTGTCGCCGGGGCGCACCGACATCTCGATGCGCCTGCCGATCTCCTTCAGTACCTCGTCGCCGAGGTCGTGGCCCCACCGGTCGTTGATCCCCTTGAAATTGTCGAGGTCGATGTACAGCAGGCCGGTGGCACGGCCTTCGTCGTGCCGGAGCTTGATCGCATGGCGGAGCCGCTCGTGGAAGAAGGCGCGGTTGGCGAGACCGGTCATCGGATCGTAGAGAGCTAGCTGCCGCAGCTGCTGCTCCGCTTCGCGCTCGCGGGTGATGTCGAGGAGGTAGCCCTGGAGGTAGAGCGGCTTCCCGTGGTCGTCAAGCACGATCACGCCCTCGTCGCGGAGCCAGATGACCCGGCCGTCTCGGGCGACGAGCCGGTACTCGATGCTGAGCGGCTCGCGGGTCTCGTGCGTGTGCGCGTGGGCGGCAAGCACGCGTGCGCGGTCGTCCGGGTGGAGCAAACGCGAGAAGAGGTTGGTGTCGGTCTTCCATTCGTCGACGCTGAACCCGAGGACAGGCTCGATTTGCGGGCTCGTGAAGATGTTCGAGCTGACCGAGTCCAGTGCGTCGACGTAGACGACCAGCGGCAGATGGTCGATGAGCGTGCGGTAGCGACGCGCGACCTCCTCCGGGGAGAGGTCGTCATCGCCGTAGTCGCCAAAAACCGCAGGGGCCGCGGACACCTACACGAAATCGGTCTTTTCGGGGGATCCCGCCTCCCCCGGACGGGGTAACGGCCCAGATATCGCTGCCGCGCGACGGCTTCTTAGGAGAAGACCAACACGGTGATCGGCTGGTCCGATAAGGCCCGGACGTGGGAGGCAGGAGGTTGGACCACGCCACCCCTCCTGCCTCGGGTCTGCCGCTAAGGAACGGTGACCTTTGAGGGGTCGGGCACGATCCGGATGTACGGCTTCGGCTCCTCCCACTCCCCGAACAGCTCCTTTGCCTCGTCGTTCGAGACGGAGCCGGCGATGATGACGTCGTCGCCCTGCTGCCAGTTGACCGGCGTCGAGACCTTGTGCGCCGCCGTGAGCTGCAGCGAGTCGATGACCCGCAGCACCTCGTCGAAGTTCCGGCCTGTGGTCATCGGATAGACGAGGATCAGCTTGATCTTCTTGTCCGGCCCGATCACGAACACGTTGCGGACGGTCTGGTTGTCTGCGGGCGTCCGTTCCTTCGCGTCGCCCTCCGCGCCCGCGGGCAGCATTCCGTACAGCTTCGCGACGGTGAGGTGCGGGTCGCCGATCAGCGGATAGTTCGGAGCCGTCCCCTGGGTCTCCTCGATGTCCTTCGCCCAGGCCTCGTGGTCGCTCTCCGAGTCGACGGAGAGGCCAATGATCTTGACATTGCGCCGCTCGAACTCCGGCTTGATCGCAGCCATGTAGCCGAGCTCCGTCGTGCACACGGGCGTGAAGTCCTTCGGGTGCGAGAACAGCACCACCCAGGAGTCGCCGATCCAGTCGTGGAAGGAAATCGTTCCCTCCGTGGTCTGCGCCTCGAAGTCGGGCGCGGTGTCGCCGATCGTCAAACCCATCTCTCCTCCTTTTCTGGCGACCCTAATCGGCCGCCAACCTCAAGTAAAACGTCAGTAAGCCGAGAAGCTTCCGCCTCGCCTGCTCTTCCGCCAAGGATCATGCTCCTGGCCGTGACTCGCCGTCAGCACTCCAGCCTGTTTCGGGAGGTCAACGACCGGATCTACGAGCTCCTCTCCTCGGCGGAGCCGGACCTGCCGGGAGAGTTCCTCTGCGAGTGTGGGTCCGACTGCGACCACCGTGCGCTGCTGCTGCCGGAGGACTTCGCCCGGCTGCGGCGTGCCGGCCGAAGCGTCCGCTCGCGCGAGTGCGCAGACGGCGTTCCCGTCCTGAGCTAGCCGGCGGCGACCGCAGCCGGTGCGCGGTCGGGCTTCGGCTCGACCCGGAGACCCGTCTCCGGGTCGAAGTAGTGGAAGTGCGACGGATCGACCGCGAGCCGGAGGGTCGCGGCGGGCCGCGCCGCCGTCCCGGGATTGACGCGCGCCGTGAAGAGCGAGCCCTCGACAGCCATGAGCACGTCCTCGTCGCCGGCCGCGTCGCGCACCTCGCTGACCTCCACGCGCGGGGCCGCGACCGAGAAGATCACGTGCGTGTCCGCGCCGAGCTCCTCGACGACCTCGACCTGCACGTCGATGCGTGGAAGCGACGGATCGGCGAAGGCCGAGTCCTCGAACGCCTCCGGACGGATGCCCGCGACGACCTGGCCCGCGGCCGGCGCGCCGGCCGAGGGGATCGGGATCGCGTAGCCGCCGAAGCGGAGCTCGCCGCCTGCGACCTCGGCCTCGACGAGGTTCATCGCAGGAGAGCCGATGAACGCCGCCACGAAGAGGTTGGCGGGCCGGGCATACAGCGCCTGCGGTGCGTCGACCTGCTGGATCTTCCCGTCGCGCATCACCGCCACGCGGTGGCCGAGGGTCATCGCCTCGATCTGGTCGTGCGTGACGTAGATCGTCGTGGTCGAGAGGCGCGCGTGGAGCGCCGAGAGCTGGGCGCGCATGCTCACGCGGAGCTTCGCGTCGAGGTTCGAGAGCGGCTCGTCCATCAGGAACGCCTTCGGCTCGCGCACGATTGCGCGGCCCATCGCCACCCGCTGCCGCTGACCGCCCGAGAGTGCGGCGGGCTTGCGGTCGAGCAGCTGGTCCAGGCCGAGGAGATCGGCTGCTCGCGTGACGCGCTCGCGGATCTCCGGCTTCGGCGTCTTCCGCACCTTCAGCCCGTAGCCGAGGTTCTGCCGCACGGTCATGTGCGGGTAGAGCGCGTAGCTCTGGAAGACCATCGCAACGTCGCGGGCGCGGGGAGGCGAGTCGGTCACGTCCCGCTCGCCGATCGCGATCGTCCCCGCGGTCACCTGCTCGAGGCCCGCGACCATGCGGAGCAGCGTCGACTTCCCGCAGCCCGACGGCCCTACGAGGACGAGGAACTCGCCGCTGTTGATCGTCAACGAGACGTCGTCGACGGCCACCACGCTGCCGGCGAAGACCTTACGGACGTTGTCGAGGACGATCTCAGCCACTCAAACGATCATGGAGTCTATACCGCATTGCCCGATCGAAAGCAATGGCATTGACCACTTGGCGTAGTGCCTCTATAGTCGCAGCACGGTGCAGGTGATCGGAGCCCAGGGCAAGATGACCAAGCAGAGCGCGGCGCGGCAGCAGGTGCTCGAGCTCATTCAGAGGCTCGGCGTCGGCACCGCGATCCCCTCCGAGCGACAGCTCAGCGCGGACCTCGGCGTCTCGCGCCTGACCGTGCGCGCCGCGCTCGACGAGCTCGCGCGCGAGGGCTACCTGGTACGCCGGCGCGGCAGCGGAACCTATGTCCAGCAGCCCAAGATCTCGCAGCAGCTCACGATGACGTCGTTCAGCGAGGACATGCGCAGGCGCGGGATGGTGGCGAGCAGCGAGACGCTCTCGCTGCGCCGCGAGCTTGCCGGCGCAAGGCTCGGACGCTTCCTCAATGTCTCACCAGGAGAGGAAATCGTCGTCGTCAAGCGGCTTCGTCTCGCCGACGGCGTCTCGATGGCGATCGAGACGCTCCACATCCCGGCGAGCGTCGTGCCGGGCGTTCAGTCCCGCGACCTCGAGGGCTCGTTCTACGAGCTCCTCCATGACCGGTACGGGATCGAGATCGCCACGGCAACGCAGACGATCGAGCCGACGGTGACGAACGAGGAGGAGTCGGCGGCGCTCGGCGTTCCGCTCCATTCGCCGGCCTTTCTGTTCGAGCGCACGAGCCGCGACCGGACCGACCGCACGCTCGAGTTCGTGCACTCGATCTATCGCGGCGACCGCTACCAGATCGTCTCCGAGCTCACGCCCTCGTAACCAGCCTGACACCCCCTCTTGACAAGAGTGGTCCGGTGTGGGAGATTTCCGGCGTGGCCGATTGGTATAGACCACTCGACGCACCGCAGGGCGTCTCGCGTCCTTCGGCCACAGACTCTTCGGACGCCCCTCTCGCGCGTCGACGACTCGAGGGAGACTTGGCATGAGATACCGGGTTCTCGCGGTGGTTGCCACCGCGATTGCGCTGGGGGTCGTCGCCGCGACGGCCACAGCGAGTGGGCAGCGGACCAACGCCAATACGCTTACGGTCTGGCTCCAGGTGGATGCCCAGAACGGTTGGCCGGACATCGTGGCCTCTGCGAACAATGCGTTCGAGAAGGCCAACCCCGGCTGGAACGTCAACGTCCAGTACCAGCAGTGGCCTGACCATCTGCAGAAGTTCGATGCGACGATCGCCGGCAACGACACGCCGGACGTCATCGAGATGGGCAACACGGAGATGACGAAGTACATGGCCGCAGGGGCGTTCACGAGCCTGACCGCATCGAAGTTCGACAACAACAAGCAGTGGCTCGCCGGTATGCGGGCCTGGGGGACGTACCTCGGCAAGCTGTACGGCGTGCCCTACTACGCCGGCTCACGGGTGATCACGTACCGGAGCGACCTGTTCAAGAAGGCGGGCTTCAAGAAGCCGCCGACGAGCATGGCGCAGTTCCAGTCGCAGCTCGTCAAGGTCGGGAAGATGCAGAAGAACGTCAAGGGGTTCGCGCCGCTCTACGTCGGCGGCGAGGACTGGTACACGGCGCTGAGCTTCGTGGCCGATTACGGCGGCTCGATTGCCAAGTTCTCGAACGGGAAGTGGCACGGGACGCTCAACTCGAAGCAGTCGCTCCAGGGCCTGACTCGCTTCAAGCAGTTCTTCAAGGCGACGCAGCCCCGGTCGAGCGCGACGCTCGACGGCACTGCTCCGTTCCCGTACACGGTGTTCTCCCAGGGTCGGACCGCGGCCAACTACGGCCCCGCCTGGTACACATGCTGCACCGGCAAGAAGTACACGAAGGCGACGAAGCAGTTCGTGATGCCGAGCCACGTCAAGGGGAAGGCGATCCCGGGCTTCCTCGGCGGCTCGACCCTCGCGATCCCGTCGCAGAGCAACGCGAAGTCGCAGGCCGTCGAGTGGCTCGCCGACTTCACGAGCAACGCGAGCGAGAAGGCGCTCGAGGTGAAGGGCAACATCCCGAACGCGACCAACCTGCTCGGCAACAGCATCAACGAGCGGGCCGCCTCGCGGAGCTGGTTCGTGCCGCAGGCGAAGCACTGGGTGGACGTCGAGAACGGCAACATCCTGAAGACGATGCTCGCCCAGATCCTGACCAACCGCCTGACGGTCAAGCAGGCTGCGTCCGTGGCGAGCGACAACATCGCGCAAACCCTCAACGGGAAGTAGTGCTCCCCTGAGCGGGAGCGAGCCCACCCTGCTCACATCCGCCGCCGCGACTGCCTCAGGGGCATCGCGGCGGCGGCGCTTGACACGGAGCCGCATAGCAGGCGGCTCGGTGCCGTACCTCCTGATCGCCCCGGTCGTCCTCGTCCTGGCGGCGATCCTCGGCTATCCGATCTATTACCTCGTTCGGCTCTCGCTCCAGCGGTACGACCTGTTCGCGCTGCTGCAGCACCACGGCACCTACGTGGGGCTGGAGAACTTCACGGACGTCCTCCGCGACCCGGTCTTCCAGCACACGCTCGTACGGACGATCGTGTTCACCGTCGCCAACGTCGGGCTGACGATGGTGCTCGGGACGCTCATCGCCCTCCTTCTCGTGCGAATCTCTACCTGGGTGCGGATCCTGCTGACCACGGGGCTCGTGCTCGTCTGGGCCATGCCACCCGTCGTCGCGGTCCAGGTCTGGAGCTGGATCACGAACAGCGAGAACGGCGTCCTCAACTACGTGCTCACCGAGCTCCACGTCGGCAACTACTTCCAGCACAACTGGTACGAGACGCCGTTCTGGCAGCTCACGATGGTGACGACCCTGATCGTCTGGGGTGCGATTCCCTTCGTCGCGATCACCGTCTACGCGGCGCTGTCGCAGGTCCCGCACGAGCTCGTCGAGGCTGCGCAGATCGACGGCGCTCGCTCGTGGCGCGTCTTCAAGGACGTGACGATGCCGGTGATCATGCCGGTGCTCCTCATCCTCACGAGCCTGTCGATCATCTGGGACTTCGGCGTCTTCACCCAGCCGTACCTGCTGATCGGCCAGGGCCATCAGGACCCGACCAACTACCTGATGAGCGTCTACCTCTACATCGAGGGCTACACCAAGACCGAGTTCGGTCGCGGCGCCGCGATCTCGATCCTCATGCTCGCGATCGTGGCTGCGCTGAGCGTCGTCTACATCCGCCGGATGCTGCGGGCAGGTGACGAGGCGTGAGACGCCGTCGCCTCGGGTGGGACGCCCTCGGGCTCGTCCTGTTCGCCGCGCTCGTTTTCCCGGTCTTCTGGATGATCTCGACGGCGCTCAAGAGCAACGACCAGATCTACAGCTTCAACCCGGTCTGGTTCCCGCGCCATCCGACGCTGAGCCATTTCAGCGACGCGATCCACCGGCCCTACTTCTGGACGGACGTCAAGAACAGCGTCATCGTCGTGATCGTGACGGTCGCGCTTGCGCTCGTGCTCGCGTTCTTCGCCGCGCTCGCTCTCGCGAAGTACCGCTTCACCGGGCGCAAGCTGTTCATCGTGCTCGTGATCGGGATCCAGATGCTGCCGCCGGCCGGGCTCATCATCCCGCTCTACATCCTCCTCGGCGACGTTCCCGTCCTGGGGATCAACCTCGTGAACACGCTCGCCGGCGTGATCCTCGTCTACCTGACCTTCGCCCTTCCCTTCTGCGTGTGGACGCTCCGAGGTTTCCTACTCGGCATTCCGAAGGATCTCGAGGAGGCGGCGATGGTCGACGGCTCGACCCGGCTGGGGGCCTTCGTCCGGATTCTGCTGCCGCTCGTCGCCCCCGGCCTCGTGGCCACGTCGGTCTTCGCGTTCATCCTGAGCTGGAACGAGTACATCTTCGCGACCACGCTCCTGCACGACGGGAAGACACAGACGATCACGGTCTGGCTCTCGTACCTCTACGGCGGTAATCGCTTCGTCGACTGGGGCCAGATCATGGCTGCCTCGACCTTGATCGCGATCCCGGTCGTGATCTTCTTCCTCCTCGTCCAGCGCCGGATCGCCTTCGGCCTTACCGCCGGCGCGGTGAGGGGCTGAGTGGTACAGACCAGTAGAGCCGGCTGCTCGTACTTCGGCGTCAGGATCCCGCGCCATGTCCGGCGCGACATGGCCGACCTGGCTGCGCGTGGCTACACGGGCGTCCTGCACACGTTCTCGGAAAACGACTTCGCCTACTACCGCGAGACGATGGCCGAGATCGTCGCCGCGTCGCACGCGGAGGGGCTCTACGTGCAGGCGAGCCCGTGGGGGCTCGGCCGCACCTTCGGCGGCGAGGCCGAGAGCCGCTGGGTTGCCTTCCATCCCGAGGAGAGCCAGGTGCTCGACGACGGCCGGCGCGTCGCCGCGGCCTGCCTCAACAGCCCCGCCTATCGCGACTTCTGCAAGGAGTGGGCGGACTGGGTGCTCGAATGCGGCGTCGACTCCGTGTTCTGGGACGAGCCCGCGTGGGTCGTGCCCGAGCACGTCGGCGTCGACGACCCTGCGCGGTGGACGTGCCGCTGCGAGCATTGCGCCGAGCGCTTCGGTGGGCCGGTACCCGCGGAGCTGACGCCGGAGGTGACGCGGTTCCGCCAGGAGTCGGTCGTCGGCTTCCTGCGCGAGCTCGTCGGCCATGTCGTGTCGCGCGGTGGCGCCAACACGATCTGCCTCCTGCCGGCGACGGAGGGGACGCAGGGGCTCGCCGACTGGGACGAGGTCGCCGCGATCCGGGGGCTCGCGACGCTCGCCACGGATCCCTACTGGAAGCACTGGGGCGAGCCGGCCGGGCCGTTCGTGCAGCGCTTTGCCCGTCTCCTCCGCGAGACGGCCGACCGACACGGCGTCGGCGCGCAGCTCTGGGTGCCGAGCTTCGGCCTCGATCGCGACGACATCCCCGACCTCGAGGCAGCGCTCGAGGGCGCGCGCGAGGAGGGGGTCGACGACCTCTGGACGTGGGGCTACGAGGCGTGTGGACACATGTCCCATCTGGCGACTCCCGACGCGCCGCTCGTATGGGAGGCGGTGAGCGCCGCCCTAGCCCCCCGGCCCCGGACGACCGAGGCGGCACGCTCCGACTTCGCCGACCTCGACCTCCGCTCGACCCGCGACCTCGTCCGGCTCCTCAACGAGGCGGACGCGACCGTTCCGGACGCGGTGGCCGCGGCCGGGGACGCTCTCGCGGCCGCGATCGATGCGATCGTCGAGCGGCTGCGGCGCGGAGGCCGCCTGATCTACGTCGGCGCCGGCACCTCCGGCGCACTCGCCGCTCTCGACGCCGCGGAATGCGGTGCGACCTTCGGCTCTCCCGCTGGAGAGGTCGTCGCCGTCGTGGCCGATCGGGACGCGGACGAGGACGATCGCGCTGCGGCGACGAACGCACTGCTCGAGCTCGCCCTCCGGCCCGAGGACTGCGTCGTCGCCGTCAGCGCGAGTGGCTCGACTCCATTCGTGCTCGCGGCGCTCGAGGCCGCCAGGGAGCGCGGAGCGCTGAGCGTCGCTGTCGCCGGCGCGCGAGACAGCAAGGCCGCGGCTCTCGCGGACCACAACGTGGCAGTGGCCGTCGGCCCGGAGGTGGTAGCCGGCTCGACCCGGCTCAAGGGTGGGACCGCGCAGAAGCTCGTCCTCAACACGATCTCGACGGTGACGATGATCCGGCTCGGCCGCACCTACGGCGGGCTCATGATCGCGGTTACGCCCGGCAACGAGAAGCTCCGGCAGCGCGCCCGCCGCAACGTCGTCCTCGCGAGCGGCGCACCCGAGGAGCGAGTGGACGAGGCGCTCGAGGCGGCAGCCGGAGACGCGCGGGTGGCGCTCGTCTCGCTGCTGGCGGGCGTGGACGCAACGGCAGCGCGCGAGCGGCTCGAGACCTCGGGCGGCTCGGTGCGGAAGGCGGCGGAAGAATGAGGCTGGGCGTAGAAGCCGCGCTCGTGCGGGGCGAGCTGGTAGCGGGCGACGTCGACGTCACGGACGGCGAGGTCGTCGCCGTGGGCCTGGCGGGCGGACCGCGGGGCCGCGTCGCGGTTCCCGGCTTCGTCGACCTGCAGGTCAACGGCTACGCCGGCGTCGACTTCCTCTCCGCCTCGGCGGTCGACTACCGCCACGCGGGCGAGGCTCTCCTGCTGGCCGGCGTCACGGCGTACCAGCCGACCTTCATCACGTCGGCCGAGGCGGCGACGGTCGAAGCTGTGCGCTCGCTGCCGCAGGGAGGGCCCGGGCCGCGCGTGCTCGGCGCTCATCTCGAGGGACCGTTTCTCTCGCCGGACCGGCCGGGGACACACCCGCTCGAGCATCTCCGCGCTCCCGACGTCGCGTTGCTCGACCGGCTGCTCGACGCCGGCAACGTGACGGAGATGACGCTCGCGCCCGAGCTTCCTCGCGCGGCTGCGCTCGTGGGACGGCTCCGTGAACGCGGCGTCGTCGTCTCCGCCGGGCACACGAACGCGACCGCGGACCAGGCGCACATCGGCTTCGATATCGGCATCACCGGGCTCACTCACGTCTTCAATGCCATGCGGCCTTTCCGCTCGCGCGATCCTGGCGTCGCCGGCGCTGCGCTGACCCGGCCCGACGTCGTCGTGCAGATGATCGTCGACGGCTATCACCTCGCGGACGAAACCGTGAAGCTCGTGTGGGCCTGCGCCGGCGGACGGGTCGCGCTCATCACCGATGCCATCGCCGGCGCGGGCGCGGAAGGCAACGGCACCTTCCAGCTCGGCGACGTCGAGGTCGAGGTCGGCGAGGGAACCGCGCCCATGCGGGAGGACGGGACGCTCGCCGGGACGACGCTCACGATGATCGAGGCGGTGCGCAACCTCCACGCGCTCGGCGTCCCATTCGAACAGGCAGTCGGGGCGGCGACAGAGGTGCCCGCGCGGTTCCTCGGCCGTGAGGACATCGGCCTGCTCGAGCCCGGCGCGCCGGCTGACGTCGTCGTCCTCGACGACCGGCTCGAGATCCAGGCTGTCCTCTGCGCAGGGCGTAGCGATGTCGTGGCTCGAGACTGAGCTGCGTGAGCAACCCGAGGCGCTGCAGCGCCTCCTCGAGCGCCAGACGCAGGCTGCGCGGTCGGCGGCCCGGCTCTTCCGCCGGCGTGACATTCGTTACCTCCTGATCGCCTCGCGCGGCAGCTCCTCGAACGTCGCGCGCTATGCGCAGTACCTCCTTGGCCGCGCGCACCGCGTGCCCGTGATGTTCGCGACGCCGTCGCTGTACACGATCTACGGCCAGCCGCCGCGCCTCGACGGCGGGCTCGTGATCGGGATCTCGCAGTCCGGCGCATCGCCCGACGTTGTCGCCGTGCTCGCCGAGGCGCGGGACCAGGGCCGGCCCACGCTCGCGCTCACGAACGACCCCGGCTCACCGCTCGGGCAGACCGCCGACGCCGTGCTGCCGCTCGAAGCGGGACACGAGCATGCCGTGGCGGCGACGAAGACGTACGTGAACTCGCTCGGCGCCGTCGCGCTGCTCTTCGCGGAGACGTCGGACGACGACGCCGCGCGTGAGGAGCTGGCCGGGATGCCCGAGGCGCTCGCGAGGCAGATCGACCTCTCGCTCGGCGAGGCGCCACAGCTCGAGGAGTACCGGGATGCGGTCGGGCTGACCGTCGTCGCCCGCGGCGTCAATTACGGCACCGGCTACGAGATCGCGCTCAAGATCCGCGAGCTCTCGGGGCTCGTCACCGAGGCCTATTCGCCCGCCGATCTGATGCACGGGCCGATCGCCGCGATCCAGCCCGGCTGGCCGGTCGTGGTCGTCGCGCCGAGCGGGCCGGCGCGGCCCAGCGTCGAGGAGATCGTCCCGCCGCTACGCGCCCGCGGCGCGCGCCTGGTGGCGATCTCGGACGTGCGGGCGGTGCTGCGGCGGGCCCTGACGAAGCTCGTGCTCGGGCCGGGAGTGCCGGAATGGCTGAGCCCGCTCACCGCGGTCGTGCCGGGGCAAGTGACGGCCATGCGTCTCGCGAGCCTCCGCGGCCTCGACCTCGACAGGCCCGTCGGCCTGCGCAAGGTCACGCTCACCCGCTAGCGCAGGCCCGTAACGACGAAGCGGCCGTCCCCGGGGGCGGCCGCTTCGATTTGCCACAGAGATGGTGGCTTCTACGTGCTAGCTCGTGGCCTTATTGACGATGACGTGGAACGCCTTGGCCATCGTCGGGAGCTGCGGTCCGAGAACGGCGGCCGAGACGCCCTTTGCGAGCGGGGCGCGGAACTTGACCATCCCCTTGGTGCCGTCTGCGACCGTGGTCTGCGTCTTGCCGTTCTGGTTCGTGATCTTGGTGCTCGACGCAACGGCGAACGTGAGCGTCTGGCCCTTCAGCTTGCTGTGGAAATTGGAATGCGTGACGGTGATCGTGATCGAGCCGTCGGTGGTGCCGGCGGCCGCCGTAAAGCTCGAGAACGTCCCCTTGAGCACGTACATCACCTTAGGGGCCGCCTTGCTCTGGCTCGTGTGTGTGGCCGGCGGCTTCGCGAGCGCGACGCTGGTCGGAATCGCGAGCGCCACTGCCACGAAAACGATGAGCTTCCTCATATGGGTTTTTCTCTCCTTACCTGGCGCGTTGGAATCAGCAAGTGAACCGTTCCCCGAGGATGTCAAGTACAACGCAGTTTCTTGTAAGCCCAGCGTAAATCGGCTCCAGCCGCGTCGGCCTTGATCCCGATTCCCGTTGGGTATCTACCGGCGATGCTTCGGGCTGGCGGGCAAGCAATTCATACCTTCCTCACATGAATTTCTTCTCCACCGCCCGTAGTGTGCTCGCGTGATCAGGCTTCGACTGCTCAAGCGGGCGGCCGAACGGACCGACCGGGACGAGCTCCGCTCGCTCTTCGTCGTCTCGCTCCCCCGCTCGCTCTCGAGCCTCCTCTACGTTGCCGCCGCCCGCGCGATTGGGCTCGCCCAGCCCACTGGGACGAGCGACGGAGAGATCCTCAACCGGGACCGCATGCCGAGGCCGCAGCAACATCTCGCACCGGCGAACGAGCGCTTCACCCTGCTGGGCCCTGCTCCTGACGCCTTTGCAGGGCTGACGAGCTACCTCGACCGTTCGGCCGTTCGCCAGGGATTCGCTTACAAGGACGTCGTGCAGCCGTTCGTCATCGGCGGCTGGGAGGGTCTCGGGGACTTCCGCGTTCTCAAGGTGCGGCGGGACCTGGCGGAAGTCGCCTACACCATGTTGAAGCGGGAGTGGCTGTATCCCGCCCACGCGGCGAGTGTGTTCGATGCGCATCCGTGGGCGCTCGTCGAAGGGCTCGTGCGCGCGGAGGCGGTGCTCGACGCACTGCCCGGCGAGACGGTCGAGTACGCCCACGCCGTTCTCGGCCACGAGCCGCTCGAGGCCGCGCTCCGCCGGCTCTATCCCGATGCGCCGTTCACCCCGGTTGGCTACATCGACCGCCGCTTCGCCCGGACGCGCGGCCGTCTCGAGGCCGAGCGCCGAAACTCGCTCGTCTTCCGCCGACTCGAGTGGATCGTCTCGGAGGTCCGTGAGCGGTTGCGCTCCGACGACCCGCGCGAGGAAGTGGCCGAAGCCCTTCCCTAGCTAGGTAGTCGCCGGCGCGGCCGGCCGGCGCAATACGAGGAGGCCTGCAGTTCCGACGATGAGCGTCGGCACGATGATCAGCGCCCGATAGAGGAGCACGGCCGCCACGACGTGCGCGTGCGGGGCGCCGAAGCCGACGAGCGTGCCAATTAGTCCGAGCTCGACGACGCCGATCCCACCCGGCGTCAGCGGCAGCGAGCTGATGACTCGGCCGATCGCCCAGGCGAGGAACGACTCGCTCAACGACAGGCTCGCGTATGAGATCCCGACCGCCCGCAGCGAGAACTCGAATACGAGGAAAGCGGTCAGCTGGTTGGCGAGCGTCGCCGCCGTCAGCGCGGGCCACTGGCGGCGAAGCAGCACGACCCGTTCCTGCCTGAACCGCACGAGCGTCTCTCCACTCCAGCTCGGCGGGTCACGCCGGAGCCGTAGGGCGAACCAGGCCGCGACGCGTGCAGCGAGGTCGCCGAGCCAAAGCGCGAACCGCGGGCTCCGCAGCGCCAGGACGGCGAGGCCGACGAGCAGCGCGCCCGCAGCGGCGCTCGCGGCCGCGATCGCCGCCGTCGAGGGCGAAAGATCGCCGCTGGCGAACACGAGCAAGGCGCCCACGAGGGGATAGACGAAGATCGTCGTCTGGCTCCAGATGCCGGTCAGCGCCACCGCGAAGGCCGCCTGCCCCCGGCTTACACGCAACCTCCGGAGAAAGCCGAAGGAGATCGCCATCCCGAGTGGCGCACCGCCCGGAAGCACGAGCGTGAGCGCCGTCGACGCCTGGGTGAAGCCGAGCGCGTTGAAGAACGAGAGCTGCGGGAGGAGTACGAGCCACGGGAGAGCGGCAGTCAGGATGTCGAGCAGTGCCGCCAGGGCGAGCGCCGCCGTCCATCCTGCGGAGATATGGCCTAGGCGGTGCGCGACACTGCCGTAGCTCGCGATGCGCGGGACGACGAGCGCGAAGACGACGACCGCGAGCGCGACGCCGAGCGCGCTCCGGAGGAGAGCCCGGCGGTGGCGGCGCATGCGCGCAGTCTAGGGCGGGGGAACGCGTCCGCGTCCCCCGCCCCTTGGGTCGTCCCTACTGGTCCGCGACGACGCAGCCGTTGCCGGTCGCGTCGAAGGCCTTGTTGCTCCAGAGCGGCTGGACGGCGAACTTGTGGCCGCCGAGCGCGATGTTCTGCATGTCGATCCACGCGCACTTGTCGGCGTTCTCGTACGTCGTGTCGTCGTTCCAGCCGTCCTGGATCGACGTGAAGTTGTCGGGGTCGGTAACGGCTTCGGAGTATTCGTGCCCGGTCACGATCGACCAGCCGTCGAAGACGCCGTTCCCGAACGCGTCGCTCTTCGCGTTCACGCTGTGCATGCCGCAGCCGCTGGTCCCGCTGGTGGGCCAGTTCTCGTTCACCCAGGGGATGAACGCGTACTGGATCCGCTCCGGGTTGCCGAGCCCGTCGACGCTCGTGGTCTGCGAGTGGTAAGCGCAGTAAGCCGCCCCCTCGCCTGTCCCGATCTTCGCCGGCGGCGTGAGGATGATGTACGTGGCGTCGCGGTTCCAGCCGAAATGCTGCACCGCCCGGACCGCCTCACTCGCGATCGGATCGTCGACGAGGTTCTGGGCGAGACCGAGGGTGACGATGTCGTCGGGCACCGGCGCCGGATCCGTCCAGACTCCCTTCAGCTGGCCCTTCGGGTTTGTGACGAACCCGCCGCCGCCGGCACAGTTCGTCGAGCCCGCGAGGGCATACGCGCAGTACTGCGTCTGGGTTCCTGCCCACGGGCTGCCGCCGACGTTCTGGAAGAACGAGGCGAGGTAGGTCTGGAGCGTCTTGCTCGAGTACATGACGCCGTCCGTGTCCGGCGTGGTGAAGCCGGCCTTCCACTGCGGGCCCCACCAGATGAGGTAGACGGCGGGCTTCTGCTCGACGCCGATCGCCCCAGGGCCGACGTTGCCGCCGTGATAGATCAGATCGTTCTGGAGCTGGTCGGTCGAGCTCGCCGTTGGGCTATTGCCCGCCGCCCAGAAGAAGTGCTTCGCGTTGGTAAGTGGTGCACTGCCGGCCGAAGCTGTAGCTCCGACCACCGCAAAGAGGGCCCCCGCGAGCACGAGGCCCAAAAGCAGCCGAATCTTCAAGGATGTCTCCCTTGGTTGGTGGATCCTCGGTATTTCCCGCGCTTCCTTCGATCGAAACGGCTAGCCTCAGCCGGCGATGAGAGTCCTGGTCACCGGCGGCGCGGGGTTCATCGGCGCCCATGTCGCCCGCAATCTGCTCGAGTCGGGCCACGACGTCGTCGTCCTCGACGACCTCAGCGGCGGCTACGAGGCGAACGTGCCGGCGGGAGCCGACTTCGTCGTCGGCTCGGTCGTCGACCCGGAGCTCGTCGACGACCTGTTTCGCACGCACGGGTTCTCCCATGTCTTCCATCTCGCGGCTTATGCCGCCGAGGGGCTCTCGCACTTCATCCGCCGCTTCAACTACGAGAACAACGTCCTCGGCTCGGTCAACGTGCTCAACGCCGCCGTGCGCGCCGAGACCGTCGAGCGCTTCGTCTTCGCCAGCTCGATTGCCGTCTACGGCCCTGCGCAGACGCCGATGCGGGAGGACGTCGTCCCGGAGCCGGAGGACCCGTACGGGATCGCGAAGTACTCGGTCGAGCTCGACCTCGCCGCCGCGCAGCGGATGTTCGGCCTCGACTACACGGTCTTCCGGCCGCACAACGTCTACGGCGAGCTGCAGAACCTCGCCGATCCGTACCGCAACGTGATCGGAATCTTCATGAACCAGCTGCTCAGCGGCCGGCCGATGACGATCTTCGGCGACGGCCTGCAGACACGCGCATTCACGCACATCGACGACGTCGCGCCCGTGATCGCGCGCTCGATCGACGTTCCCGAAGCGGCCAACGAGGTGTTCAACGTCGGCGCCGACACTCCGTACAGCGTGCTCGACCTCGCCCGCGAGGTCGCGCGCGCCCTCGACGTCGCCGAGCCCGAGATCGAGTTCCTGCCCGCGCGCAAGGAGGTGGTCCACGCGTTCTCCGACCACGAGAAGCTGCATCGCGTCTTCGGCCACCAAGCGGCGGTGCCGCTCGAGGAGGGCCTGCGCCGGATGGCAACCTGGGCGCTGGAGACCGGCGTCCGCGATCCGATCCGCTTCGAGAGCGTCGAGGTCTTGAGGAACCTGCCGCCCTCGTGGGCGGAGGGCCTCACGCAGACCGCGTAGTGCCTGACGTCTCCGTCTCGCTTGTCAACACGAACTCGCGGGACCTGCTCCTCGCGTGCCTCGAGTCGTTACAGGGCTCGGGCGCGGAGGTCGTCGTGCTCGACAACGCGTCGGAGGACGGCTCCGCGGCAGCGGTGCGCGAGCGGTTTCCTGACGTGCGGGTGATCGAGCAGCGGCACCGGGCGGGCTTCGGCGCGAACCACAACACGGTCATCCGCGCCACGACCGGCCGCTACGTCTTCGTGCTCAACGAGGACACTACGAGCGAGGACTGGGGCTTCGAACGGATGGTCGCGCATCTCGAGGCGAATCCACGCGTCGCCGCGCTCGCGCCGCGGCTCGTCTATCCGGACGGGAGGCCGCAGGCGTCGGCGTGGCGCTTTCCCAGCCCGGCCGCCGCGGGGCTGGGCCTCCTGACGCTCGGCCGCGCGGGGATCGTGCAGTCCGGCGGGAGCGACACGAGGGACGTCGACTGGGCCATGGCCGCCGCCCTCCTGCTCCGCCGCGAAGCGCTCGACGAGGTCGGCGACTTCGACGAGGGCTTCTTTATCTACTCGGAGGAGACCGACCTCTCTCGCCGCCTTCGCGACGCCGGCTGGCGGACGCAGTACTTCCCGCAGGTCACGGTCGTGCACCACGAGTCGCAGTTCAGCGCGGGGATTCCCGAGCGGCGCATCAACGAGATGTGGCGCGGGCGGCACCGCTACTGGTCGAAGCATCACTCGGCGGCCGGTGCACGAGTCGCGGCCGGTTTCACCGGCGCGCAATACGGGCTCCGGGCACTGCTGCGCCGCGGCGACAGCGACTTCGCGGCCCGGATGCGGCTCCATGCCAGCGACGCGATCGAGGTGCGCGGTCCCGGTCTACGGGAGCTCGCCGACGACTGGAATCGCGCCCACCACAGCTCCGCCGCTTAGCAGGCTCTCACGTCGGACGGCAAACTTAGAGCGGAAATGCTCGTTCTCGTAGTCGACGACGACCGCGCGGTGCGCGAGGCACTCGAGCGCGCCCTCCAGCTGCACGGCTACGAGGTCGCGCTCGCGTCGGACGGCGACACGGCGCTCTCGTCCGTCGACACGCGGACGCCCGACGCCCTCGTGCTCGACGTGATGATGCCCGGGCTCGACGGTCTCGACGTGACGAGGCGGCTGCGCCGCCAGGGAAACCGGGTCCCGATCCTCCTGCTCACCGCGCGAGACGCCGTGGGCGACCGGGTGGAAGGACTCGACGCCGGCGCTGACGACTATCTCCCCAAGCCGTACGACCTCGAGGAGCTCCTCGCGCGCCTGCGCGCGCTTCTCCGGCGGTCGAAGCCGGAGGAGCCGGGGGCGGTGCTGCGCTTCGCAGACCTGACGCTCGACCTGGGCTCCATGGACGCGCGGCGCGAGGGCCGGCGCTTCGAGCTGACGACGACCGAGGCGCACCTCCTCGAGCTGTTCATGCGCAACCCGCGCCAGGTGCTGCCGCGCTCCCTGATCTACGAGCGCGTCTGGGGCTACGACTTCAGCCACTCCTCGAACGCGCTCGACGTCTACGTCGGCTACCTCCGACGGAAGACCGAGGCTGAGAACGAGCCGCGTCTCCTCCACACCGTCCGCGGCACGGGTTACGTGCTGCGCGAGCCGTGACGCTCCGCGCACGCCTCACCCTCGTTGCCGCCGGCGTCGTGGCGATCGTCGTCGCGCTCGCCTGTGCCACGACGTACTTCGTCATGCGGCACGAGCTGTACTCCCAGGTGGACACGCAGTTGCAGCAGCATGCGGAAGACCCGAGCGCGGTTTTTCCGAACTTCAGCCCGTACACCGGCGACTACGTCGCGACAGTCGAGCCGAGCGGCGCCGCCGACAACCCGCATCACATTCCGATCGACTCCCAGATCCTCGCCGTGGCCGGCGGACACGCACTCGGGTTCTTCCGCAACCGCCAGGTTCAGACGGTTCAGGGAAGCAAGGTCATCCTGCGCGAACGCGTCGTGCCGTTGAGCGGTGGAGCGGTCGTCGTCGCGCGCAACATCGACTACATCGACCACGATCTCGAGAGGCTGCGGTTCATCCTTATTCTCGTCTCGCTCGGCGGCATCCTGATCGCCGCTGCGGCGGGAGCCATCGTCTCGGGTGCAACGCTTGCGCCCGTACGCCGGCTGACCGCGGCGGCGGAGCACATCGCGGAGACGGGTGACCCGAGCGAGCGTGTCCCTGAGGGAGGCCGCGGCGAGATGTCACAGCTCGGCCACGCTTTCAACACGATGCTCGGCGCGCTCGAGGAGTCGCTCGAGACTCAGCGGCGCTTCGTCGCGGACGCCTCGCACGAGCTCAGGACGCCGCTGACGAGCCTGCAGACGAACATCGACGTCCTCCGCGGCAGCGTCGAGCTCGACCCGGAGCAGCGGCGAAGGCTGCTCGACGACCTGCACCGCGAGTCGCAGGAGATGCGCGCGCTCATCGCCGGCCTGCTCGAGCTCGCACGCGGCGGCGCGTCGCTCGAGAAGCAGGAGTTCCAGCTCGACGAGGTCGTCGAGGGCGCCGTCGAGCGCGCCCGGACACGATTTCCTGCCGTCTCCTGGCATGCGGGCCGCCTGGAGCCGACGATCGTCGACGGCTACCCCGACCGGATGGAGCGAGCGGTCTGGAACATGCTCGAGAACGCGGGGAAGTGGAGCGGCGACGGCGGCTCGGTCGAGGTGACGCTGGACGCCGGCGAGCTCCGCGTGCGCGACCACGGTCCCGGCTTCGCCGAGGAGGACCGCCCGCTCGTGTTCGACCGCTTCTACCGGTCGGCCGCGGCACGGGCAATGCCCGGTTCCGGCCTCGGGCTCGCCATCGTGCGCGAGGTCGCGGAGGCACACGGCGGAACGGTCGCGGCAGAGAACGCGAACGGCGGCGGCGCGCTCGTACGGCTCAGCCTCAACGGTGCTGCGCGTCCCGGCTCGGCGCCGCAAAGTTCTTAAGGAGGCTCTTAGAGGATTTTCATGCTGGGGTGGTTCGATTCCCGGTGCATCGAACCCCTCCCGACCCGCCCTGTGCGGGCCGTGGCCAGCCCGGTCCGGCGTCTTCCCGGATCCCCTGCGGAGAAGGCGCCGGACTGTGCGGCTGGTGGGAGGCGCCAGGAAGCGAGATCCAGACGTCGGCGCCGCCCGAAGGGCCGTTGCGGAGACCGGCGCTTCCGCCGTGCGCGCGCGCGATCAGCTCGACGATCGAGAGGCCCAGCCCTGAGCCCCCCCGGGTGCGGGCCTCATCGGCCCGGCTGAAGCGGTCGAAGGCGCGTGCCCGGAAGGCGTCGGGAAAACCGGGCCCACCGTCCCTCACGTGGAGCTCGACGAATCCGTCCCGCTCCTCCGCTGCGAGCTCGACGCTCCCGTCGCCGTGCGCGAGCGCGTTGTCGACCAGGTTCACCAGCGCCTGGCCCGCACGCAGCGGATCCGCTTCGACGACGAGCCCGGTCGACGCGACCCGGAGGTCGCGGCCGAGTTCGGCGGCGCGGTTCGCGAAGCGGGAGGCCGCGTCGCCGAGGAGGTCCGAGGCGGAGACGGCCTCTTGCCGGATCGGCAGCGGCCCCTGGTCGGCGCGGGCGATCAGCAACAGGTCGTCCGCGAGTCGTGACAGTCGCTGCGTCTCTTCCGCCGCCGAGCGAAGCGCGCTCTCGAGCTCCTCGTGCGAGCGTGGGCGGCGCAGCGCGAGCTCGAGCTCGGTCTGGAGAAGTGCAAGGGGTGTCCGGAGCTCGTGGCTCGCATCGGCGACGAAGCGGCGCTCGTGCTCGAACGCCGCCTGGAGCCGTGCGAGCATGTCGTTCAACGTCAGCGCGAGCCGCGACACCTCGTCCCGGGCCGGCGGCACTGGCAGCCGACTCGGCTCTCCGGCGGTCACCGCGTCGGCTCGGCGCCGCATCGCCTCGACGGGCCGCAGCGCGCCCGCCGCGAGCGCGTACCCGCCGAGGGACGCGGCGAGAAGCGCCAGCGGGAGGAAGAGGAGGAGCTCATGACGCAGGTGGTCGAGCGACTCTTCGCGCGGGGCGAGCGATCGCGCGACGGCGGCCACTGCATTTCCGGACGGAAGTGATCGCACGAAGACCCGCCATTCTCCGGGCCGCCCCGGGATTCGGCTGTCGACCCAGACACGACGCCCGGCGAGCGCCTCGGTCACGGCCTGCCGGTCGACGAGGGGCGGCACGCCCCCCGGCTGCGAGCGGTGGAGCCGGCCGTCCGTTCCGAAGCGCTGGGCGAGGGTCGTGCCGCCGCCCGTGTCGGCGTCGACGTGGCCGGCGCCGATCTCCTCCCGCGCCTGTGCGACTAGCGTCTGGTCGACGGATCGCAGCAGCTGGTCGGCGACGCGCTGGTAGACGAAGAGGCCGACCGCGGCGAGCACGATTGCCATCGCGGCCGCGAAGCCGAGCGTCAGGCGGACCCGGATGGGCAGGCGGGACATCGCGTCAGTCTGTGCGCAGCCGGTACCCGACGCCGCGTACCGTCTCGATGGAGTCGCGCCCGAACGGGCGGTCGATCTTCTCCCGCAGGTAGCGGACGTAGACGTCGACGACGTTGGAGCGGCTCTCGAACGAGATGTCCCACGCGCCGTCGAGCAGCTGCGTGCGGCTCAGCGTGATCCCGCGCCGGCGCATGAACAACTCGAGCAGCGCGAACTCCTTCGCCGACAGGTCGAGCTCCCGGTCGCCGCGCCACGCGCGATGCGCCGCCGGGTCGAGGCGGAGGTCGTCCACCTCGAGCACCGGCGGCCGCTCGACCGGCGCGCGGCGGGTCAGGGCGCGCAGCCGCGCGAGCAGCTCCTCGAAGGAGAACGGCTTCGTGAGGTAGTCGTCCGCGCCCGCATCGAGGCCGACTACTCGATCGTCGACGCCGTCGCGCGCGGTTAGCATCAGCACCGGAGTCCAGACGCCGTCGCGCCGCAGCCGGCGGCAGATCTCGAACCCATCCGTGCCCGGCAGCATCACGTCGAGGACGATTGCGTCGTACGGAACCGCGCGCGCCATCCAGAGCGCCTCCTCGCCGCGGTCGGCGAGGTCGGCGGCGTACCCCTCCTCGCGCAGTCCGCGCCGGAGCAGCTCGCCGAGCTTCTTCTCGTCCTCCACCACCAGGACCCGCATGCCAAGGCCATTGTCGCCTCGCAGGTGAGAAACGGATGAGCAGGCTCAGAGCGGTCTCATCCCGCTCCGCTGCGCTATGTGCGTGCGCGGCGGAGGGGCCGACGGAAATGAACGGCTGACTGCGGCCACGGCCGCCGTTCTCATCGTCCTGCTCGCTGCGCTGGGCGTGACGATCCTCTCGATCGGGCCGCTGATCTGGTGGCACGTGCTCCTCGGGATGCTGCTGATCCCGCCCGTCCTCCTGAAGCTGGGAAGCACCGGCTGGCGGTTCATCCGCTACTACGCCGGCGCGGACGAGTACGTGGGGCGAGGCCCGCCGCTACTACCGTTGCGTCTGCTGGCGCCGCTCGTCGTCGCGGCCACGCTCGCCGTCTTCGCCACCGGAGTCGTCCTGCTCGCCATCGGGCCGGGCGGCGGCTTCGTCGTGGGGCTCCACAAGGCGTCGTTCTTCGTCTGGGTCTCCGTCACCGGCGTGCACGTGCTTGCGCACGTTCGTCGACTGCTCCCCTCCGCGCCGGTGCCGGGAGGGCGTCTCCGGTTGCTCCTACTCGCCGGGACGATCGTCGCCGGCGCCGTGCTCGCGATCGCGACCGTCCGCTACGCCCAACCCTGGGTTCACTGGTTCTCCGCGAGCAACTAGTCTGAACGCCAGCGGCCGAGAATGGCGATTGCGTCGTCGAGTGAGTCGACGACGGCACCGCCGCTCGCGTCGATGCAGCCGCGGACGAAGAGGTTGATCGCGAACTCGCCGCGCCGCTCGCCCCGCAGGTCCGTGAGCAGGCCGACCACGCCGCTGCGCTCCGGGTCGCGCTGCTTGAGTCCGTAGAAGAGGCCGATCTCGCACGCCGTGCCGTCGTCGACCGACGGCCCGTCGAGAACGGCGAGGACGGCGTCTGCGTCCACGACGCCGCCCGCGTCGGCGGCGAACACCGCCTCGGCAGTGACATCGACTCCCACAAGATCTTTCCGCTCGTGCGGCACGAAGACGTCGAAGCCCTCCGCTCGCAGCCGGGTGGCGCAGTCGTCGAGGAAGGCACGCTCGTACGGCGTGAAGATCGACCCGGCGAGATAGATGAGCATCGGCTCAGTCTCGCCGAAGCAGGATCAGCGAGTGCTCCTGAACCGCCACGAGCGCGCGGGCTCCGAGTGGCGTGTCCGGCGCCTCGCCCGTCGCCGCCTCGACCGTCCAGCGCGAGCCGAAGCGGCGCGTGGGCAGCGTGAAGACCACCGGCTCCGAGTGCGCATTGAAGAGGAGGAGGAACGAGTCGCCGGAGATCGGCTCGCCGTGCGGCGTACGCTCGCGGATCTCGCGGCCGTTGAGGAAGACGCCGAGCGTCCGCGTCTCGGAATTCGTCCACTCGCGCTGCGTCATCCGGCGGCCGTCCGGCCGGAACCACCACGCGTCGGGTAGCCCGCTCTCACCGGCCGTGCCGGTCAGGAACGAGGTGCGCCGGAAGACCGGGTGCTCGCGCCGCAGGGCGATCCAGCGCCAGGCGAACTCGAGCAGGTCCTCGTCCGCTGCGGCCCAGTCGAACCACGAGATCTCGTTGTCCTGGCACCACGCGTTGTTGTTGCCACCCTGCGTCCGCCCGAGCTCGTCGCCGCCGAGCAGCATCGGCACGCCCTGGGAGAGAAGCAGCGTCGCGAGGAAGTTGCGCTGCTGCCGCGCGCGCAGGCTCAGGATCGCCGGGTCGTCCGTCTCGCCCTCGGCGCCGAGGTTCCAGGAGCGGTTGTCGTCGGTCCCGTCCCGGTTGTCCTCGCCGTTCGCCTCGTTGTGCTTCTCGTTGTAGGAGACGAGGTCCCGCAGCGTGAAACCGTCGTGGGCGGTGACGAAGTTGATCGAGGCGAGGTCGCGGCCGTCGTCGCCGTACAGGTCGGAGGAGCCGGTGAAGCGCTGCGCGAACTCGCCCACG
>DASQCM010000024.1:0-21828 GCA_035634675.1 Gaiellaceae bacterium | reverse complement strand
CCGAGGCTGATCCCGAGCCAGGTCGTGCTCACGTTGGGCGAGGTCGCCTTGCTCGTCAGAAGCAGGCCCTGCACGATCCAGGGCTGGCGGCCCATTTCGGTGAGGATCCAGCCGGCGGTGGCGGCGATGTACGGGAGCGCGATCGCGGCGATCGCCGTCCGGTGGAACCAGCGTGCCCGCTCGAGCTTTTTCCTGCGGTAGAGCCACGCCCCGAGCGCCGCGACGAGAAACATCAGCACGCCCGCGAAGGCCATCACCCGCATCGCCCAGTAAATCACCCTGACGTCGGGGATGTAGTTGCCGCGGCCGTACTTCCGCTGCTCCTTCGCCTGCAGCTGGTTCAGGCCCTGGACCTGGCCGCTGAACGAGCCGGTGGCCATGTAGGAGAGGAGCCGCGGGATTGTGATCGAGAAGCTCGGCGTCTCATCGCTCTTGGTGAAGCCTCCGATCTGGAACAGCGAAAAGCCGCACGGGTCGCAGGTGTTCCACTGCGCCTCGGAGGCCGCGATCTTCATGCCCTGCGCGCTCGTGACCGCCTCGCCGAAGCGGTTGCCGACGATGAGCTGGAGGAACGTGACCGGCACGGCGACGATCAGCGCCAGCAGCGCCGCCTTGCGGAAGAGCTCGACCTGGCGGCCGCGTAAGAAGTGCCAGCAGCAGACTCCGAGCATGATGATCGAGCCGAAGATCACACCCGCGAGGATCGTGTGCACGTAGGCGCGGAGCGCGAACCCGTTCGACAGAAGCGCCCACACGCTCGTCAGGTGCGCCTCCCCGTTGACCATCTGATAGCCGACCGGGTGCTGCATCCAGGAGTTCGCGACGAGGATGAAGTAGGCCGACAGCCAGGTGCCGAGCACTGCAATCCAGAGCGTCGCCAGATGCACACGCGGAGACAGCCGGTTCCAGCCGAAGATCCAGAGCCCGAGAAAGGTCGACTCGAGCATGAACGCGGCGAGGCCCTCGATCGCCAGCGGCGCGCCGAAGACGTTGCCGACGAATCTCGAGTAGACCGACCAGTTCATCCCGAACTCGAACTCCTGCACGAGCCCGGTCGCGACCCCGATCGCGAAGTTGATCAGGAAGAGCGTCCCGAAGAAGCGCGTCAGCCGGAGCCACTGCTCGTCCTTCGTGCGCAGCCAGAGCGTCTGCATGATCGCCACGAGCGGCCCGAGCCCGAGCGTCAGCGGGACGAACAGGAAGTGGTAGATCGAGGTGGTCGCGAACTGCGTCCGCGCGAGGTCGACGGTGGTGGACGCGAGCGCGCCCACGGCGCCTACTCGGCCTCCACCGTGATCCGGCCGACGCGTTGGTGAGTCGTGATCGCACCGGCCCAGCTGACGACCGCCTTCGCCCGATCCTCGTTCGTCGGCAGGAGCGCAAGGTGGACAACCCCCCATGCCGCCTGGGCCTTCGCGCCGGTCATCGTCCGGCCGCCGAGGAACTGCACCACTGCGGCTCCCCGGCCGATCGTCGCCATCGTTCCCTTGTCCTTGTAGGCGAACGGCTTCGGCTCCTTGCCCTGGAGCCTGGCCGCAATCTCCTTACCGGCATGTTCCCCGGACTGGAGCGCCACCGAACCGAGCTGCGGGAGGACCTGCTCCGTCTTCGCGTCCGTGATCGCCGCGACGTCGCCGACGACGTAGACCTCGGGGTGATCTGGCAGCGTGAGGTCCGGCCCGACGCCGATCCGGTTCCCGCGCTGCAGCTCGAGGTCGAGCGATTGGACGAGAGGATTCCCCTGCAGTCCTGCTCCCCAGACGAGCGTGTGCGCCTTGAGAGTCTCGCCCGACTTCAGGGTGACCTTCGTCGGCTCCACCGACGCCACGACCTCTCCGGTCTTCACCTCCACGTCCCGGTCGGTGAGCGCCTTCTCGGCGTACTCCTGCAGCTTCGGCTTGAACATCCCGAAGAGCTCCGGCCCGGCCTCGACCAGGATCACCCGCGCGTCTTCGGGAGCGACGCCGGGGTAGTCCTTCGCGAACTCGCCCCGATAGAGCTCGGCGAGCGCCCCCGCCGTCTCGACGCCGGTCGGCCCCCCGCCGACCACCACCACGTTGAGGGCGCCGTCCTCGATCAGGCTCGGATCACGATCGGCCGCTTCCCAGCGCTCCAGCAAGTGGTCCTTGAAGTGCATCGCGTGAGGGAGCGTGTACATCGGAAAGGCGTGCTCCGGAGCGCCCGCCGTGCCGAAGAAGTTGACCTCGGCGCCGAGACCGAAGACGAGGTAGTCGTAGGAGATCGGCCCGATCTCCTCGAACTCGACCGTCCGCATCTCGAGGTCGATCGCGCTCACATGGGCCTTGTGCACCGTGGTGTTGTCGTGGCGCGAGAGCAGGTCACGGAGGGAGTGTCCGACCGCCGTGGTTTCGAGCAGCCCGGTCGCGAGCTGGTAGAGGAGCGGCTGGAACGTGTGGTAGTCGTGCCGATCGACGAGCACCACGTCGGCGTCGGCCTTCTCGAGCTTCTGAGCTGCCCCGACGCCGGCGAACCCACCACCGAGGATCAAGACCCGTGGACGTCCGTCAGTTGCCATGGAGACCTCCTTTTCCAAGCCGTGGCTCGATCCCCCACGTGCCCGACGTCGATTCCCCCGGCTCGAGCCGGATCAGCGACTCGCCCGTGCGGAACGCGTTCGGGGGACACGTCATCGGCTCGATCGCGATGCTCCGCCTGGCAACGTCGGGGAGCGGATCCCCCGTGAACACCATGAGCCATGGATAGCTCTCGTCCACCCAGAGCGTGAGACCCGCCTCGCCGTCCGGGTCGTCGAGCAGGACGCGGCCGCGACGGTCGACGCCGCGCTCGAGCTCGGTGTAGGCGTTGTCGAGCACGGTCCCGCCAATCGTCCTGCCGACGCGGAAGTCGTACTCGCCGCCGTCAACGGGCTCGGAGCGCACCGGGAGGCCGCGCTCGTCGGAGAAGACGACGAGCCCGCCGGGAACCTGAAGGCGCAGCGTGTCGACGGTGGGCGTTCCGAGGGTGAGGTACGGATGTTGCCCGCTTCCGTAGGGACACGGCCCCTTGCCGATGTTCCGCGCCGTAGTCGTGACCGTGAGCCCGGTGTCCGCGAGTGCGTAGTCGATCGTGAGCGCCAGCGTGAACGGGTAGCCAGGCTGCGGCTCGAGAAGGTAGTCCAGGACGACCCGGTCGGGCGCCAGGTCGACAATGCCCCACGTCGCCTGGCGGACGAGCCCGTGGATCGCGTTTCCGTGCTCCGGCTCTGTGAGCGGCAGCTGCATCGGCTTGCCGTCGAACTCGTAGCTCCCGTCCTCGATCCGGTTCGGCCAGGGGGCGAGCACCTGCCCGCGGCCGGAGGCAGGGCGATCGCCGGGAGGAAACCCGTCGAGGAGCTCTCGCCCGGAGACCTCGTACGAGCGGAGCCCGCCGCCGAGGGCCACGACGCCCAGACGCTGCTGGCCGTGGGCGAGCTCGATCTGGCCACTCCGCTCGGCGATTGCGGCGCCTCGCTGGCTCACGCAGCGACCCCGGCGACGGCCCCTGTGGCGACACCCATGCGCTCGAGCAAATGATCGCCCACTCGCAGCGAGTTCGCCATCGCGGTCAGCGCCGGGTTGACCGCCCCGATGCTCGGAAAGACGCTCGTGTCGACGACGTAGAGGTTGTCGAGCTCGTGCGCCTTGCAGTCGACGTCAACGACGGAAGTCTGCGGATCGGCGCCCATCCGAGCCGTGCCGGCCTGGTGGGCACACCCGCAGACCGGGATCTCGTTCTTCATGTAGGCGAAGCGGTGCAGCAGGTGGTGCTCGTGCATCCCGAGGCTGCCGAGCATCGACTGGAGCTTCTTGTAGAGGTCGGCCTTCGGGACGTCGTTCGTCGCCTTGTAGGCGAGTGTCAAGCGGCCGTCGCGGTCCACCGTCACGCGGTTCTGGGGGACCGGCAGATCCTCGGTGGAGAGCCAGAAGTCGATGGCGTGCCTGGCGACCTTCTCCAGCGTCCACTCGGGCGCGAGCCGCGTCTCGGTCGGCCGCTCGCCCCGAAACATCGGCGCCTGTGACTTGCCGACCATCTGGATGTTGCCGAGCGGGTAGTCCGACTCCGGGCCGGCGAAGTAGAAGTCGTTGAGCCCGAGCGTCTTCTGAAACACCGTCGGGTTCTCCTCGCGTGAGAGCGCGAGCACGGCCCGGCTCGCGTGGAACATGTAGTTCCGCCCCAGCTGATCGGAGCCGTTGGCGAGGCCGGTGGGATGGCGGTCGGTCGCCGAGAGGAAGAGCAGCTTCGCGGTATTCGCCGCGCCGCAGGCGAGCACGACGATCTCGCCCGTGTACTGCTCGGTCCGGCCGTCCCGCTCCACGACGACTCCCGTGACGGCTGTTCCGGCGTCGTTCGTCACGAGCTTGACCGCCTTCGCGTTGGTGACGAGCGTGACGTTCGAGTGTTCGAGCGCGGGACGGACGCCCAGAACCTCGGCGTCGGACTTGCCGTGGACGGCGCACGGGAAACCGTCGCAGTCGGAGCACCGCACGCAGGCGCTGTAGGGCATGTTCGACTCGTCGAGCCTGATCCCGCATGGCGCGTGGAACGGGTGGTAGCCGGCCGCAGCGAGGTCGTCGGAGAGGCGCTGGATGCGTGGCTCGTGCGAGACAGGCGGCCGCGGATACGGCGCGCTCGCCGGCGGCTCCGTCGGATCCTCCCCGCGGGCGCCGTGCACCTCGTAGAGCTGCTCGGCCCTCGTGTAGTACGGCTCGAGCTCGTCGTAGGAGATGGGCCACGCGGGCGAGACGCCGTCGTGATGCTGAAGCTCGCCGAAGTCCTCCGCCCGCAGCCGGTACAGCGCCGCACCGTAGAGCTTCGTCGCTCCGCCGACGAAGTAGTGCACCTGCGGCTGGAACGGCTTTCCGCCCTCGTCGTACCACGTGTCCTCGGACACGTACCGGTTGTTGACGAACACCTCCTCGGCAAGCCAGTTCTGCGGCTCGCGCGGGAGCCAGTCGCCGCGCTCGAGCAGCAGGATGCGCTTGCCAGACGGGGCGAGGTGCCGGGCGAGAGTTCCGCCGCCCGCTCCGGTGCCGACGATGACCACGTCGTAACTGTCCATCAGTACTCCTCAAGCATCTCGGGGACGATGATTCGCGCGGCGGCCTCGATCAGGGCCAGGTGCGAAAACGCCTGCGGGAAATTGCCGAGGTGCCGGCCGGTGGCCGCGTCGAACTCCTCGGCGTAGAGGCCGAGCGGCGACGAGATTCGCAGCAGTCGCTCCATCAGGTCGCGCGCCGCCTGCAGCTCCCCGATGATCGCGAGCGCCGAGACGAGCCAGAACGAGCAGATCAGGAACGTGCCCTCCTTGCCGGACAGGCCGTCGTCGGTCTCGTTGGTCTTGTAGCGCAGGACGTACCCGTCCTCGGTGAGGTCGTCCGCGATCGCCACCACCGACTTGTGCAATGTCTCGTCGTCCTTCGGCAGGAAGCCGAAGATCGCCGCCAGCAAGGTGGAAGCGTCGAGCGCGTCGGTCTCGTAGTGCTGGCGCAGCACGCCGTCGCGGGCGCCGTGCTCGAGGACGTCGGCGTGAATCTCGTCGGCGGTCGCCTGCCACTCGTCGCGGAGTGCAGGGTCGCCTCGGATCTCGGCCAGCTTCGAGGCGCGGTCGAGGGCGACCCAGCACATCAGCTTCGACGAGACGTAGTGCTGGGGCTTGCCGCGAGCCTCCCAGATTCCCTGATCCGGGTTGCGCCAGACCTGCTTCGCACATTCGGCCTGCGACTGCACGATCGGCCAGAGGCGCCGTGGCAGCCGCTCGCTGTGCCGCGCCTGGAGAAGAATCGAGTCGAGAACCGCACCGAAGACGTCGTTCTGGCGCTGGTCGAAGGCGCCGTTGCCGATTCGCACGGGTCGCGCCCCGGAGTATCCGGTCAGGTCGTCGCGGGTCGATTCCTTTAGGTCCCGCCGCCCGTCGATGCCGTACATGATCTGGAGCGAGCCGTCCTCCGTGGGCTCGAGGTCGGCGACGAACTCCATGAACTCGCTCGCCTCCCAGTCGAGGTTGAGGAAGTGGAGCGCCTGGAGCGTGAACGTCGTGTCCCGGATCCACGTGTAGCGGTAGTCCCAGTTCCGCTCTCCGCCGGGCGTCTCCGGAAGCGATGTCGTCAGCGCGGCCACGGTCGCCCCGGTCGGCATGTAGGTCAGGCCCTTGATCGTCAGCGCCGACCGCTGCACCGGGTCGCGCAGAGGGTGGTCGGGGATCCGCGCGTTGCTCAGCCATCTGCGCCAGAAGCTCGTGGTCGCATCGAGGCGAGCTGTCGCCTCGTCGTAAGTCTGAGGAGCAGCGAGCTCCTCGGCCCAGGAGAGCGCGCAGTACGCCGTTTCGCCGGCTTGCAGCACGTGGCGAGCTCGGACCGAGTCACCCTGGACGTCGATCGCCAGATCCGACACGAGCCTGAACGTCACGCCGGCGCCGGACGCGTCGGCTGCATGCTCCAGTCCCTCGACCTTCGTCCATGCCGCGTCCACCCGGCCGTAGTCGAAGACCGGCTCGCAGACGAGCTCGATCTCGACGTTGCCGTCGAGGCACTCGACAGTGCGTACCAGCATGTGGTCGGCGTCGTCGTCGGCCGGTGGCCGGGTATGCGGCGTGACGGTGTCCTCGTGGTCCCGGCGGCCGAGCGTCAGCGCCTCGCGTACGACCGCCCAGCCCGACGGGGTCTTCCACGTCGTCTCGAAGACGTTCGTCCCCGGCACGTAGGCCCGGGCCGTCGGATGAGAGAAGCGGAACGGAGCGAAGCGGAAGAAACCGGCCTCGCGGTCGAGGAGGCTCCCGAAGATGCTGGGAGCGTCGAAGCACGGAATACAGAGCCATTCGATCGCGCCGTCGGGAGCGACCAGCGCGCCCGTGTGGCAGTCGGACAGGAAGGCGTAGTCGGCGATCGCTGGGAACGGTGAGGGCGCCGCAGCGCTCTGCGGGGCCTTCTCGGCTTGCTGCTTCTCCTTGACGGCGGTCATAAGGCTCCTTTCTCAGCGCTCGGGACGCTCTAGATCCAGGGGTCGTGCCAGCGGCCGTGGCCTGCGACGAGGCTGTCGGCCTCCTCAGGCCCCCACGAGCCGGGGGCATACGGGTGAACAGGCGGCGGCGAGTCGAGCAGCGGCTGCATGACCCGCCACGTCTCCTCGACGGCGTCCTGTCTCGTGAAGCGCGTGCTGTCGCCGGTGAGCGCGGCTCGCAGGAGCACCTCGTAGGGAGTCGGCCCCTCCCCGCCTTCGTCCGCAAAGTCCATGTCGAGCGTGATGGGCGCAGGCCCGCCGACATCCGCGCGGTGGGCGTCGAGGACGACGCGGAGCCCCGTCGAGGGGTCGAGCTTGACGACGATCTGGTTCGCCTCCGACTCGCGACCGCGCGCGAAGCCGAGCCGTGGGGGACGCTTGAAGACGAGGCGGAGCTCCGTCTGCGTGACCGGGAGCCGCTTGCCCGTCCGGATGAAGAACGGCACCCCGGACCAGCGCCAGTTCTCGATCTCGAGGCGAAGCGCGGCGTACGTCTCCGTCGTCGAGTCGGGAGCGACGCCGTCGATCGAGCGATAGCCGTCGTACTGGCCGCGCACGTAGTGCTCCGGATCCGCCGCCTCGACCGAGTGGAAGAGCGCCTCGACGGAGTTCTTGATCGTGTCCGCGTCGTTGCGCGAGGGCACCTCCATCGCGGACGCCGCGACCACCTGCATGAGGTGGTTGACCACGACGTCGCGCAGCGCCCCGACCGGGTCGTAGAAGTGGCCGCGGTCCTCGACGCCGAACGACTCGGCCATGGTGATCTGAACCGCCTCGATGTAGTTGCGGCTCCAGAGCGGCTCGAGGACGGAGTTCTGGAAGCGGAGATGGAGGATCTCCTCGACGCCCATTTTCCCGAGGTAGTGGTCGATGCGGTAGAGCTGCGACTCGTCGATGTACTGGTGCAGCTCGGCCGCGAGCGCGGTTGCCGATTCGAGGTCATGTCCGAACGGCTTCTCGACGACGACGCGCGCGCCTTCGGTCAGGCCGGCATCGGAGAGCTGCTTGACGACCTTGCCGAACAGGAACGGCGGAATCTCGAGGTAGAAGACGGGCGTGGTCGCGCCCGCGATCGCAGCGCCGACGCGCTCGTAGGTTGCAGGGTCGGTGAAGTCGCCGGAGACGTACGAGAGGCGCTCGGCAAAGCGGTCGAAGATCGCGGGGTCAAGCTTCTCGCCGGTGCCCTCGATCGACGTGCGGGCTCGCTCTTTGAGGTCGTCGATCGACCAGTCGTCGACGGCGACGCCGACGATCGGGCAGTCGAGAAGCCCGCGAGCCTCGAGCCGGTACAACGACCGGAAGGTCATCACCTTCGCCAGGTCGCCCGTGATCCCGAACACGACGAGCACGTCGCCGTTCGCCTGGCCTGGCGCGGTCCGTGCCGGAGCGCCGGCGGTTGCTGTCGACATGATCGACTCCTCCTTACCTCTAGGCCGGTACTGAAGACGCTATGCCTGGGTGCGACGCTGGACTTCATCCTTGAGGGATGAAGTACGTGTCGGAGCCGTTACCGCTTCGACACCAGAGCCGCGCGCTCCGCCTCGACCGCGTCGTGCACCCAGCACTCGGGAATGTGACCGTTGACGATCCCGCACGCCTCCATCGCCGAGTGCACCGTCGTCGGGCCGACGAAGCGGAAGCCCTCGGACTTGAGGCGCTTCGAGAGCTCCTTCCCGTCCGCCGCGTCGCGGTATTGCCACATGACCTCGTCGAGCGGCGTCCCGGCCTTGCGCAGCTCGAGCGTGGCGCGCGCGTTCGCGATCGCCGCCTCGATCTTCCCGCGGTGACGGACGATGCCGGCGTCGGCGAGCAGCCGCTCGACGTCTCGCTCGCCAAAGCGGGCGACGCGCTCGGGGTCGAAGCCGGCAAAGCCCTTCCGGAACGCCTCGCGCTTGCGCAGGATCGTGATCCAGGCAAGCCCCGCCTGGAAGCCCTCGAGGCAGAGCCGCTCGTAGAGGCCGTTCTCGTCGGTCAACGGCCGCCCCCACTCTTCGTCGTGGTAGGCGATATAGAGCGGGTCGTCGGTCGGCCAACAGCGGATTAGTTCCGTCACGAGCAGCAAAGATACGTCGATGAAGTGGGCTGGACCGAAGCTGCTGGCGGTTGCCGCCGCCGCGCTCGTACTGACCGCCGGTGCCCAGGCCGAGAAACAGCTGATTCGCACGACCTTCTTGACGCAACCTGCCTGGTCTCCCGACGGCAGGCACGTAGCGTGGGTGGCCGGTCCGACGAACGGCTACGGGGCGGTCTGGGTGGCCGTCGCCTCTGGCCGAAACGCCAGACCGCTGCATCAGTTCGGCCACAGCCCGCTCGACGGCGTGGACGGAGTCGGGCAGATCGCGTGGGAGACACCCAGATCGCTGCTCGTCGACGCTCAGCTCAGCGGCGTCGTTCAGCTGTTCCGGCTGAATCTCCGCGGACAGGCCACCGTGCTCAATCAGCTGTCCGACCTCAACTTCTCGACCGATGCCTCGCGCCGGCTGGTCGCGACCACCGGCTACACGAGCAGCTGCGGGCACCCGAACTGCCCCGCCCCGATCCACGTCCTCGACACGGCCACCCGGAACGTAACGGCGGTCGGGCGGCCGTGGGAGCTGGATATGAATCCGGCACTCGCCCCCGACGGCAGGCACGTGGCGTACGACCGGGCCGCCTGCCCGGCGACCAACTGCGGAAACGCCCAGGGCATCTGGCTCGCGGCGTGGAGGAACGGCACACGGCGCCAGATCGTGCGGGACGGCGCGTACCCCGTCTGGTCTCCGAACGGAGAGCAGATCGCCTACGTCAGACAGGGACGGCATGGCAGGTCCCGGCTCGAGGTCCTGAGGCTGGGCGGGAAGACACGGCCCTTCGGCTCGCGGTTCAGCGGCGAGCCGCCGGCGTTCTCTCCGGACTCCCGGTCGCTCGCCTATGTCGCGAGGTACGGACGGCCGGGCTCGACGCACGCGGGAGTCGCAGTGGTCGACCTCCACACCCACCGCATTGTCCGTCGCGCCGGAACGTTCACGGCGGTCGACGGCAGGCCGGCGTGGTCGCCGGACGGGACGAAGCTCCTCGTCGCCGCACGGACCTCGAAGACCAACTGCACGTCGCTCTGGATCGCCGCTCCCCAGTTGGGACCCTGGCGGCGCTTCCGCTCCTGCGGCTAGGGCGAGGCGACCGAGTAGAGGCGCCACTCGCCCGGGACGCCCTTGAGCTCGGCTCCGCCGCGGTCCTGGAACTCGATCCCGGAGCCCGCCACGAGATCCTTCACCGTCTGCGAGACGAACACCTCGCCAGGCCCGGCCTGCGCCGCGACCCGGGCGCCGATCGAGACCGCGAGCCCGGCCACCTTCCCGTCTACCACCTCGCACTCGCCCGTGTGCAGCCCGGCGCGCAGCTCGAGTCCCAGGTCCGAGACGGCGTCCCGGATCGAGCACGCACAGCGGATCGCCCGGGCGGGGCCGTCGAAGCGGGCGAAGAAGCCGTCTCCCGCAGTGTCGAGCTCGATGCCGCGGTAGTGCGCGAGCTGCGTCCGGATCCGCGCGTGGTGCTGCTCGAGCAGCTCCCGCCACCGGCGGTCGCCGACCTCCACCGCCTTCGCCGTCGAGCCCACCAGGTCGGTGAAGAGGACGGTGGCGAGCACGCTGTCGTAGGGACGCGCGGACTCGAGGCAGATGGGCTCGACGAACTCGCGGATCGCATCGACCACGGCCTCCCAGTCGCCGTAGTACGGCATGTGCGGCCCGCCGGGCAGCTCGACGAAGCGTGCGCCAGGTATCTGCTCGGCCGTCCAGCGAGCGCCCTCGATCGGGATATGGTCCTCTCGGCGGTGCAGCACGAGCGTCGGCACACGGATCGTGGACAGGATTGGGCGCACGTCGATCTCGGCGTTCATGCGCCCCAGCTGCACGAAGGCCCCCGGGCTGATTTTCATGCGGTCGCCGCGCTGCCGCGCTTCGATCGCCTCGGGCGTGACCTCCAGCCCCTGGCTCTCCAGGAAGTCGCGGGCACTCTCCTCCGACCCCCAGATCTCGGCCTCCGCCTCGTATTCGGCCAGATACTCGTGCTTCGGCTCCCCCCAGGGGAAGTTCGGCCCGCGGACGAAGCGCGGCAGCGAGCCGTAGTTCACGAGCGCCTGGACGCGCTCGGGATACGTCGCCGCGAAGAGCAGCGCCATCGGCCCGCCCTCGGAGACCCCGACGACCGCCGCCGCCTCACTCCCTGCGGCGTCCATCACGGCGCGGATGTCGTCCATTCGCGTCTCGAGGTCGGCGATACCCGCCACCCGGTCGGAAAGACCCGTTCCCCGCTTGTCGAAGGTGATCAAGCGCGAGAACGAGGAGAGCGCGTGGTAGAAGCGGGCCACGGCCTCGTCCTCCCACCGGAGCTCGAGATGCGAGAGTGCGCCCGGAGTCCAGACGAGGTCGAAAAGCCCATCGCCCACGACCTGGTAGGCGATCGACACGTCGCCCGAGCGCGCGTAGCGAACCTCCGGCACCACCGTGCGCAGTGTCGGCGCTTCGAGTCCTGTCCGCAAGGCCGCGTCAGGTCGTTCACACTTCCACGGAAACTGCGGCACTCTGTCCGGAAGGGGTGTTGAACTGCATGGGGCTTTCTTGTATCTCTCGCGGAGGCCGAGGAAGGTGAATTCGGAAGGGGGATGGCGTAGTCCGGCGCTGCGGCTGCCGGCGATGTGATCATGGGACAGCTCGCTCGCATTGCTCGTCGCGCGGCACTCGTGGCGATCCCGCTGCTTCTCGGCGCGGGCGCGATGGCCCTGTTCCTCGACTCCGGCACCTTGCATCTCCCCTCGACCGGAGGGATCTCGAGCGCGCCGCCGGCGGAGAGCGTCGTGGTGTCGGCGCCGGCCCACCATCGACCCGTCCACGCGCCTCGCGCCTCGGTCGCTCCGACGCCGTCTCCGGCGGCGCCGGTCGCGCCGGTAACCGCGCCCAGCACTTCGACGGCCACGGCCGGCCCGGCAGTGGTGAGCCACGCGCAGCCGGTTGCCAAGCGGGCGCCCAAGCCTGAGCCGAGCCGCTCATCGAGCGGGTCCGCGACTGCGCCACGGGCAGGAGGCCCCGCCTCATTCGCTCCCGCGACCGCGTCGCCTACCCTGCCGGAGGCGAGTCATGAGAAGCCCAAGCCAACGCCCACTGTCGAACTCGGTCATCACGGACACATCCCGCCGGGCCTGCTCCGCAAGGAGCATGGTGGGCTGCCGCCGGGCCTCGCCAAGAAGGCGGCAAAGCCGGCGAAAGCTCCGAAGCCCGTCAAGCCGCTGAAGCCTGCCAAGCCCCCGAAGCCTGCCTCACCTCCGAAGTCTGCGCCGCCGCCTCACGGGCACCCTCATCCCGGGCCGCACGGGCACGGCCCGAACGGGCACGGTCACCACGCCCCGAAGCCGCCGAAGCACGCCTTCGCCGCTCCTTCTCACAAAGAGGACGACCACGGAGGTCCGGCTGGCGGCCACGGCCCGGACGGCCATGGGCATGGGCATGGCGACGATTCCCACGACCACGGCCACGGTCACTGAGCGCGCACAGCTGAGACGCTCCCCACTCGGATGGGGGCTTCGGCTCCGCCTGATGCTCACGCTCGCGGTGGTCGCGATCTTCCCGCTCGCGTGCGTCTCGTATGTCCTCGCCCGCGACGAGGTCGGCAACGTCACCCGTGCGATCGACTTCGAGACGCGCGACGCGGCCGTGACGGCTCAGGCGCGCTTCAACCGGCTCCTCGACAGGCGCGAGCTACACGCGATTGCAGTTGCGTCGTCGCCCGAATTCCAGGCGGCGATCAGCGGCCAGGAGACGACCAGGCTCGAGCGGCTGGCCCGAGCCAACAGGCTGCTCCTCGTGGTGCGAGGCCAGGAGTACGGGCGCCGGATCACCCGAGCCGTCACGGCTCGCGTGCCGCTCGTCAGCGGCGGCCACACGATCGGCGCTGTCATCGCCCAGTTGCCCGTCGACGCGGCGACGCGGGCGCGGCTCGCGGTGCCGGACGCACACGGCGTCCAACTCGCCTTCGTCCGCCTTGGCGGCTCCGCTCCCGCCGGAAGCGAGCACGGATTGACGCTGCCCCTGGCGAGCGGCGTCGGCGTCCGGGCCTACCTCCCCGGGGCCGTCGTCGCCGACCGGAAGGACGCGGCGTACACACGGGTCGCCGAGGCCGTGCTACTCGCGCTCGTGGCGCTGATGCTGTTCACGTTCGTCCTTGCTCGCCCGCTGCTGCGCGCGTTCCGCTGGACAGAGGAGCAGGCGAGCGAGGCGCGCATCGACGCGCTCACGGGCCTCGCGAACCGGCGCGCCCTCGAGGAGATCCTCGCTGCCGAGATCTCCCGCGCCAACCGGTTCAAGCACGAGCTCGCGATCGTCCTCCTCGACCTCGACCGGTTCAAGGAGATCAACGACTCGTTCGGCCACGCCGCGGGCGACATGATGCTACGGGCCGTCAGCCGGCTCCTCACCTCGCTCGCGCGCCAGGGGGACACGGTCGCGCGCTGGGGCGGGGAGGAGTTCGTGGTCGTCCTACCCGAGACCGACCTGCCTGGCGCCCGCCGCTTCGCGGAGCGGCTCCGGCGCACGATCGAGGCGCATCCGGTGGGCGAGATGCGGACGAGTGCCAGCTGCGGCGTCGCGACGATGCTGCCGGAGGACGACGTTGAAGCGCTGCTCGGTGCCGCCGACCAGGGCCTCTACCGCGCCAAGACGAACGGCCGGAACCGGACCGAGAGCGTGGTGCGCAACTCGTCCCCCAAGGTCGCCTAGGGTCGGGTTCGTAGCCGGGACGCTAGGCCTAGGGAAGCTCAACCACGATCGAGCCGTCGACGACGCGCACGGAGTACGTCGCGACCGGCTCCGTCGCGGGCAGGCTGCGCGGCGTCCCCGTCGCGAGGTCGAACGCCGAGCCGTGCCGCGGGCAGATGACGCGGCACAGCTCCTCGTCCCAGTCGCCCTCGCAGAGTGGCCCGTCGTCGTGCGAGCAGCGGTCCTCGATCGCGTACAGCTCGCCGCCGCAGTTGTAGACGCCGACGAACAGGGTCCCGTGGCGGACGATCTTCGTCGAGCCGGGCGGGAACGCGTCGGCCGCGGCGACCTCGAGCTCCGTCACGCTCAGGTGAGGTCGAGCTCGTCGAACCCGGCGAGGCCGGCGGGCAGCGGCGTGCCCTTGGCCTTGTGCAGCGCGACCTTCAGCGTCGTCAGCCCGAGCATCGCGCACTTGAGGCGGATGGGACTGAGCGGGACGCCGATCTCGGCCAGCAGCTCGTCCTTGTCGAGCGCCGCGACCTGCTCGGCGGTGCGGCCCTTCGTCATCTCCATCAGCATCGACGTCGCGGCCTGCGAGATCGCACAGCCGCGGCCCGAGAACTTCACGTCGTCGATCGTCTCCCCATCCTCGCCGAACTCGACGTAGATCGAGACCTCGTCGCCGCAGAGCGGGTTCTGGCCCTCGGCCTCGGCGTCGGCATCCTCGATCACCCCGTGCCCGCGTGGGTTCTTGTAGTGGTCGAGGATGACCTCGCGGTACAGGCTCTCCAAGCCGGCGTCGCTCATGCAAACACCTTACGGACGGCATAGAGCCCATCGACGAGCTGATCGATCTCTTCCGGGATCGTGTAGAGGTAGAAGCTCGCGCGGTTCGTCGCTGCGACGCCGAGCTTCTGCATCAGCGGCTGGCAGCAATGGTGGCCGGCGCGAATCGCGACGCCCGACAGGTCGAGGATCTGAGCAACGTCGTGGGGGTGGATCCCATCGAGGTTGAAGGACACGACCCCGGCGCGCCGCTCGGCGCCCGGACCGTAAAGCTTGATGCCCGGTACGTCTGCGAGCAAGCCGAGCGCGTAGGCGGCAAGCTCGTGCTCGTGAGCCTCGATCGCGTCCAGGCCGATGTCCTCCAGGTAGTCGATCGCGACGCCAAGACCGAATGCCTCCGCGATCGGCGACGTTCCGGCTTCGAACTTGTGCGGGAGCTCGCCCCACGTCGTCTTGTCGACGCGGACCGAGTTGATCATGTGGCCGCCGAGCAGGAACGGCTCCATCGCCTGGAGTAGGTCGCCGCGTCCCCAGAGGACGCCGATGCCGCTCGGACCGCACATCTTGTGGCCGGAGATCGCCACGAAGTCGGCGCCGAGCGCCTGCACGTCGAGCTTCATGTGCGGTGCCGCCTGCGCCGCGTCGCAGACGAAGATCGCTCCCTGCTCATGCGCCCAGGTGACGAGCGGCGTCAGGTCGTGGATTGTCCCGAGCGAGTTCGAGACGAGATTCGTCGCAACGACCTTGACCGTGTGGTCGCGCGCGATCTCGTCGAGCTGCGAGAGATTGGGATCTCCGTTCTCGTCGATTTCGAGCATGAGGAACTCGGCGCCCTGCCGCTGCGCGACGTACTGCCAGGGGACAAAGTTCGAGTGATGCTCGAGCTCGGTGACGACGACCGCGTCACCAGGGCCGAGATTGTTGCCGCCCCACGCGTACGCGACAAGGTTCAACGCCTCGGTCGCGTTGCGGACGAAGATCACCTCGCGTACGTCGGGCGCGTTGAGAAATGCCCGAACCTTTTCGCGCGCACCCTCGAGGCCGCTGGTCGCACGCTCTGCCAGCGTGTGCACCGCTCGGTGCACGTTCGCGTACGACGTCTCGTAGAAGGTCGTCATGCCGTCGAGCACCTGCCGCGGTTTCTGCGACGTATTCGCGGAATCGAGATAGGCGAGCGGCTTGCCGTTGATCTCCTGCGCGAAGATCGGAAAGTCAGCGCGCAGCGCGCGCGCATCGAGCTTCTTTCCGGCTGTCACGGCCACGAAGCCATCGTACCGGCGCGTCTGCGGGGTTCCCTACCGCGTGCGGAAGGAGGAGCCGACGTACCCCGCGGCGGCGACCGTGCCTTGACCTGCCGGGACCCGGGCCGTGCCGGCCGCGTTGGCGTGGTACGTGTGACCGCCGATGCGGAACGTCGCTCCGCTCACCGGCGTGAGGTCGTCCAGCGCCTGCACGAAGTGGGTCACGACCCTGAGCTTGCCGATCTTCTTCACCTTCGAATAGGCGCGCACGGAGAGCCCGGGCTCGAGCCGTTGTTCGACAAGGGACGAGCCCGTGTTGACGATCACGTCGAGCGCGCCAACCTTGCCGGGGAGCCCGACGGCGGAGAGCTGGTAGGCGGTTCCCTGAAGGGCCGTGGTCACGAGCGCGCCGGTATGCGCCGCGTGAGTCCGGGAGCGGGTGACGTGGACGCGTCGCTGCCCTGTCCAGGCCGCCCAGAGCCGGCCGGACGGATCGAGGGAAAGATCCATGTGGGGATCGCCGCCCGTGAACTTGCCGTTGAAGCCCATGCCGCTCGTCTCCCTCGTTGCGCCCTTGAACCGCTCGACATCGAACGCCTTTGCAGTCGGATAGCCGGGCGCCCAGCCGAGGTAGGTGAAGCCGGCCGAATCGGAGACGAGTGGTACGCGGTCGTCGCGCGGCGCGGTCGTGGTGAACGTCGTCGTTCCGGTGGGCGAAAGGTCGCTTCCGAGCTGATCCACGAGGAACTTGCCGTCGCTGTCGGCGTTCGAATAGAAGGCGACGCGAACGACATCGGCGCTGTCGACGGCGATCGACGCGGCATAGCCGCAACAGCGAGGAAAGACATTTCGCACTGTCTGGCCGTCGAGGCCCTTGAACACGTTGACGAACCCGGTTCCGTCTTGGACGAAGTACGGCGTCCCGTCCGGACCTACCGTGGCTCCGACCACGCCGCCGACGTCGTGCGACTGCGTCTGGGTCGGGCCGATCCAGCTGGCGCCGTCGTTGGTCGACGTCATGCGCGCGACGCCGGACCCGTTCGGGAAGTAGAGCTGGATCGAGCCATCCGGCAGCTGGACGAGCTGCGTCTGTCCAGCAATCGGATCGCCGGTCACGATGGTGTGCGGTGCGCCCCCGGCCCGCGCCACCGAGATTGTCCCGGCGACCGGCGACTCGAACGAGACGAGCTCCGTCCCTGCACGGGTCACGATCATCGACGGCACGACGATGTTGCTGACACCCGTCGCGAGCGTGTGCCACGCAAATGCGGACGGGGCAGCGACAAGCATCCCCGCGCAAGCGAGGACCGCAAGGGCGATGCGGCGCATATCACGACCATCGCAGCGCGATCGGAGGCCGTCAACCCCTCGGTTGGGCGATCTCTCAGACGGTGGTCAGCCGCTTCACATCGACCTCTAATCGCCCGTCCGCACACTGCGATCGGTCATGACAGGCAACTCGCGGATCGAACGGGCACGGCACCGGGCGCGGGCGGCGAAGGTCTGGCTCGGAGCAGTGACCGCACTGGTGTTCGGCGTCGCATTCGTCGGCGCGAAGACGCACGCGCCCGGCCACGCGAAGGGACAGTCGAAGCCGCTCGGCGCTCCCTCTTCTTTCGAGCGCGCCGTTCAAAGCAGCGCCGTCCAGGGCGGCCAGATCGCGCCGGCCGTGCAGCCTCCCGCGGTCTCGTCCTCGACGTCATGAGCGCCGCGGCAGTCGAGCGGTTCTGCGCGATGGGCTGCGACGTCGCCGTTGCACGCGCCGACCCGACGACGGTGGCCGCTGTCCTCGAGCGCTGGGAGGACGCGTTCAGCCTCTTCCGGCCGGAGTCTGAGCTCTCCGGGGTCAACGCTTCGCCGGCGCTGATCGTCACCGTGTCCCCCTTCTTCTCACGCACGCTGCAAGTTGCGCTCGACGTCGCCTCCGAGACGGACGGGCTCGTCGACCCGACCCTTTGCGGCCGCTGGTCGGAGGTCGCCGTCTCGGGAAGGCTGCTTTCCCGCCCGCCGGGCCTCGCGCTCGATCTGAACGGCGTGGCCAAGGCGCTCGCCGTGGACGAAGCCGCCGCGACGCTCGCCGGGCCCGGCTTCGTGTCGGTCGGCGGTGACATCGCCGTGCGCGGGCCTGTCGACGTCGCGCTTCCCGCCGGCGGCGCCGTCCGCGTCGTTTCGGGAGGCCTCGCGACGAGCGGCACGGCCTCGCGCGGTGCGCACCTCATGGATCCAGCAAGCGGCGAGCCGAGCGAGTCGTGCTGGGAGCAGGTCACCGCTTCCGGCACGACCTGTCTCGCGGCGGACGTAGCGGCGAAGGCGGGATTCCTGCTCGGCGAGCGCGGACCGGAGTGGCTCGAGTCGCGCGGCGTCCCCGGGCGTTTCGTCTCGCCGACCGGCGAGGTGCTCGAGAACGCCTGCTGGTCGCGCGCGACGACGGAGCTCGCGTTATGCACGTGAGCTCGAGCCCGGCGCTCTGGTACGCGGCCCGCGCTTCCGGCGTCGCGGCCTACGTCATCCTCAGCCTGGTCGTCTGTCTCGGTCTCGCGCTCGGCGGCAAGGCGCAGACCCGGCGCTGGCCGCGCTTCTCGGTCGAGGAGATCCACCGCTTCGGCGGACTGCTCGTCGGCTCACTGATCGGCGTCCACGTCCTCGCCATCGCGGCCGACTCGTTCCTGCCCTTCTCGCTCATCCAGCTGCTCGTCCCGTTCACCTCTGCGTACCGGCCAATCTGGACGGGCCTCGGGATCGCCGCCGCCGAGATCCTCGTCGCGCTTGCGATCACGAACCACTACCGCCGCCGGCTGCCCTACGGCTTCTGGCGGAAGGCGCACTACCTCAACTTCGCGGTCTGGGGGCTCGCCTCGCTGCACGGGCTCATGGCGGGCACCGACCGCGGCGCCGCCTGGCTCGCGATCCTCTACGGCGTCTCCGTCGGGGCGGTCGTCGCACTCCTCGCCTGGCGCTTCGGCGGCCATGTCCTACGCTCGCCCCGGGTGGCGACGGCTGGACTCGTCCCGGCTGTCGCGCTCCCGCTCCTCATCGTCGGTCCGCTGCGCCACTCGCCGCCGACATGGGACGCTGCGCACGTGAACGAGCAGCTCACCGGGAAGGTGATCCGGAACGGAACCGACGTCCAGCAGATCGTCTCCTTCGTCGGGCAGGCGCGCCGGCCCCAGAAGCTGCTCGTGCGAGCCGACCTGCTCGTGGCGCCGGGCCGGCTCGAGAGCACGTCGCTCCAGCTCGAGTATCTGCCAAGCGGTGACGTCTGCCGCGGCCGGGTGACAAACGTCGGCGGCACGAGCTTCAGCGCGACGTGCCGCCTCCCGGACGGCGCCAACCGGACGATCGACGCCAGCTGGCGGCCGACCGAGGACCAGACCGGCGTAGTGGGCCAGATCCAGCTGAATGGGTAAGGCAGCCGCGGCCCTGCTGGTCGTCGTGCTCGTCGCCGCCGTCGGCGGCGGCGTGGGAAAGGCGCAGCCGTTGCGGTCGGGAACAGGGCTGAAGGTGACGAGGATCGGCTCGCTGCCGCAGCCGGTCGCCAAGTCGGCGGCCGTCGCGCTGCCCGGCGGACGACTCATGGTGCTCGGCGGCTACGCGGGTGGGCGGTCGCTCAAGACGATCCTCGCCGGACGGCCGAGCCGGCTCCGGCGGTTCGGCCGCCTCCCGCTCCCGACGCATGACGCGGCAGCTGCCGTCGTCCGCGGCTCGGTCTATCTCTTCGGCGGCGGCGCGAGCTTCTCGATGCCCAGCGTCGTGCGCATCAACCCGATCACGAGCCAGGCGAAAGAGGTGCCCGCACTCGACGAGCCTCTCTCGGATCTCGGTGCTGTGACAATCGGCAGCCACGCCTACCTCGTCGGCGGCTTCACGGGCGCGCAGTTTGCGTCGGCAATCCTCCGCTACAACCGCCACGGCGGGACGTCCACGGTCGCCCGCCTGCCGCAACCGACGCGCTATGCCGGCGTGGCGAGGCTCGGCCGCACGATCTACGTCGCCGGCGGCCTGACGCCGGCCGGGGCGACGAACGCCGTCTACGCGGTCTCGCTGCATGGCCGCGTGCGACAGGTGGCGACGCTCCCGGCCCCGGAGGACCACGCGGCGCTCGCCGCGCTCGGCGGCCGGCTCTACCTCGTGGGCGAAGGGTTCGTCCTCGCGATCGATCCCGCCTCGGGGAAAGTCTCGCTCGCGGCGCAGCTGCCGGCTTCGCTCTCCGACCCGACGGCGACCACGGTGGACGGGCGCATCGTCGTGACCGGCGGCGGGACGAACGGCGTCTGGGCGTTGTCCCCCGCCTAGACGACTCGCGCGCAAACTTTCCCTACGCGAGAATGTTGACCGCCCGCGCCGCGACCAGGAGCACGGTCACGACCGAGAGCATGGACTCGGCGGCCATCAACGCCTTGGCCAGCCGGGTCAGCGGCATCGAGTCGGTCGGGCTGAACGCGGTCGCGTTGGTGAGCGAGATGTAGAAGTAGTCCCAGAGGCGGGGATACCAGCCGTCGCGCGCAAGCTGCGGGTTCTCGTCCTGGGGGAACTGGAAGTCGGGCTTACGCGACTCGTTCGAGAGGGCTCGCGCGACCGGGCCGCCGCTATCGAGCTCCCAGAAGGCGAGGCCGAACGCGATCGTGTTCGTGAACCACACCACGCTCCCGCTGGCAAGTAGCTGAGCTCCCGTGATGCGGGTCGCCGAGTGCGCAATCAGCGAGGCGACCAGAACGACTACGCCGAGCACGTTGAAGAACCAGACGAGGGAAAGAAGGCCGATGACGATCTCCCGCCTCCGATCGTGACGAACGAGGCGTTTCAGGCCCAGGACCAGCGTGGCCGCGAGAAGGATGTAGGGCGTCGCGACGACGAGCCACATCCACCAGAGCGGCTGTCCGAGATATTCCCAGCCGGCGTGCTTGGATGTCACCGCGAGCGCGATCAGAATCGCGGCTGCGACGAGCGCAAAGGGGGCGGCGTCGTTACGGGCCTCACGTGCTGCTGCGTGCAGGCGAGCCGTGTCGGTCTGTGCCGCGGCGGGAGGAGGTGCGACGGCGGCCATGCCTGAAGTGAACCTGTTCTACCTCTTGTGAGCTATCGAGAAGTCGCAGACGACGATCGATAAGAAGCATGGACATTTGTCCCGGGCTCGCGACGCACATGACGGCTCTGCGGCGAAGGAGGAACTGGGATGACGACCGAGACGGTCAACTACCGCAGAGAACGGCTGACACGCGGGTGGCTCGACCTATGCCTCGACGCTGAAGCCGGAGGGTGGCGCCTGGCGTGGACCCCGGACTTCGGCGAACCCGATTGGCCGGGACACGTGTACTCGCCGGAAGACGACGATCTGCCCAGCGACTATCCGGACCCGGCTGACTCGGACGCGCTCGTCGAATGGGGGCAAAGGCACTTCGGCCGCTGACGGTCGCCAGGGCCGGGTCCGTTCTTCACTTGGCGGGATCTTCGCCCTTATCGGGCCGCCTGAAAAGCCTGCCGCGGAACCAGGCAGCCCCCTCGGCCCGATCGAGCTCGGCTCCAAGCTCATCCGGGTCGTCGATCAAAGCCCTCTCCTCGGCGGCGTACTCACGATCGAGCTGCTGCTCACGTTTCTTCCGCTCCGTCCACCACAGCCGGACCTTTCGGAACATGGGCAAGAGGCTAAACGCTCATGCGGCTGGATACGCGGGCGAGCCTCCGGGGTTCAGCGCTCGCTGCGCCGGAGGTGTGCTACGGCCAGAGTAAGCAGGATCTTGGCTTCTGCCTTGGTCGTCGCCGTCACTCCGACGGCGAACCGACCTATTGCAACTGCTCGCGTGTGAAAGAGCCCCGCCGTCTTGAAGCTTGCTTCCGTATGCGCAAGACGCAGAGCTGCGGCGTGCGTTCGCATGAGTGCGTAACTCGCCGACTCGGAGGCGTGGCTGTTGCTGAAGTCGATGCGCACTCCGCCGAGTGTGTGGATGTGCCGGTTGGCGGCGAGGCGGGTGATCTTCACGTGGGGGAATCCAGCCGGTCGTTCGGATGCCAGCACCGGCGTTGTGGCGATCCGCTCCAGTGCGGGTGGCAGCTTCGGGGATTGGGCGATCATCACCTCT